>DASUGI010000417.1:0-15304 GCA_036274115.1 Verrucomicrobiia bacterium | reverse complement strand
GCAAATTGCCGCTTCGCACTTCCTCGGCTTTGAACTTCGCGATGCCACGCGCGAACTCCGTTCCATTCAAGTCACAAATCCGCACCACATCACCCGCAGCAAACTCACCTTCGCACCGAGACACCCCCGGCGGGAGCAGGCTCTTGCCTTTCTCGCGCAAAGCCGTCTTTGCGCCATCGTCCACAAACAACGCGCCTTTGGGATGATGAAAAAAGGCGATCCACCGCTTTCGCCCCCGCAACCGCCCTTCCTGCGCCACGAACAATGTGCCTTCATCTTCGCCGGCCAACACGCGCGCCAGCACGTCCTTGTTGCGTCCTGACGCAATCACCAGCGGGATACCGGAGCGAATGACAATCTTCGCCGCCTGAATCTTCGTGGCCATTCCACCGACCGCGGTGTCACTACTCGTACCACCGGCAAGCTTTTCCAATCCCGAGTCAATTTGCTCAACGACCGAAATCGTCTTTGCATTGTCCTTTCCGAAGTTTTCAATCAACCCGTCCACCGTCGTCAGAATCACCAGCAAATCCGCCGGCAGCAACGAGGCCACCAGCGCCGAGAGCGTATCGTTGTCGCCCACTTTGATTTCCGTAAAGGATACGGCATCGTTCTCGTTGATGATCGGCACGACGCCGCGCCCGAGGAGCGTCACCAGGGTATTGCGCGCGTTGAGATGCCGCTCGTGATGTTCGAGATCGTCGTGAGTGAGCAACACCTGGGCGACCACGAGGTTGTGTTTCGCGAACAACTTCTCGTAAGTGGACATCAACCGTGACTGGCCCACCGCAGCGCAGGCTTGTTTTTCGGCAAGATTTGTCGGGCGTGAATCAAATCCCAATGCGCCCATCCCGGCGCCGACAGCCCCGCTGGTAACAACGACAACTTCCTTGCCGGCCTGCCGCAGCGCGACGACTTGCGCCACAATCTGCTCCAACTGCCCCGGATCAATTTGCTTCCGGCTGTCCGTGAGGACACCCGTGCCGAGCTTGACCACGATGCGGGAGATGTTCTTGAGCAGTTCCGAACGCACCGGCGCTTGGTAGCAAACGTCACGGGAAGTGTCGAGGTGTTCTTCTGGAGCGTCCCGCCGGCAAGTTTCGTTGCCTTGAGGAACACGCCGATGGGACGCCCGCGCTCCCGGCAACTGCTTCACTTCCCGATGCAATACAACTTGCTTCCCGTGCGCAGGAACAGGTTTCCCTGTGACACCGCAATCGCGGCTCGCAGTTTGTCATCGCCGTCATCGCCCATGGGAGTCGTGTGGAGCACCTTGAATTCCGGTCCGGCCGCCACCACAAACACTTCACCCTTGAAGTTCTGGAAGTAAATCTTGTCGTCCACGCCCATGGGCGAACATTCGATCTTGGCTCGCGGTCCCAGTTCGCCAATCCAATCCGCCTTGCCCGTGGCCGGGTCCACCCGTGAAATCGTCTTGGTCGAACGCTCCCCGTTGACCACGTAAAACCTTCCCTTGTAGAACAGCGGCGTGCAAACATCCGAGGACACTTCGCGCTCCTTGCTCGTCCACGCGAGGTCGGAATCCTTCAACACACCTTTGCCGCCCTGTTTCACAGCGTAGATGGGCGCTCCCTTCGGCGCACACGCCAACACCGCCCCACCGCCTGCCACGGGCGACGGCACGAGCCGCCAATGACCAATGCGCGTGGGATTCCACGTGCCCCAGCGCCAGAGCTCCTCGCCGGATTTCAGGTCGTGACCGGTAATGCAATCGCCACCCGCCACGAGTAATTGAACTTTGCCCTCGTATGTGAACGGAATCGGCGTGGCGAACGATTCAAGGGACTCCGCTTTGGCCTCGCTGGGGCGCACGTGTTTCCACAACTCCTTGCCGGTCTTCAAATCGAGCGCGAGCAGATAGGATTCGCCATCGGCGCGGCCTTTTCCATGCACCGGTTGATTGCGTTGCAACACCTGGATGATGAGTTTGCCCTCCACCAGCGCCGGGCTGGCGGAATAAGTCCATTGATAGGCAAAGTCGCCGTAATCCTGCTGGATGTTGCGCGCCCAAATTTTCTTGCCGGCAAAATCAAACGCCGCCAGCGCGCCGTTGCCGTAATAGAAATAGACCAATTGCCCGTCAGTGATGGGCGAAGGCGCCGAGAACGTGCTCATGTGATCCTGGTTGTATCCCGCTGAGACTTCCTGATCCCACAGCACCTTGCCGGTCTTGCGGTCGAGCGCGAGCGCACGGAGCGTCTTCGCGTTCGCATCGGTGGAACTCATGAACACGTGATCGCCCCAGATCACCGGCGTAGCGGCGGACGGCCCAGGCATAGTGGCCACCCACTTCACATTTTCGGTTTTGGAGAATTGTGCCGGCAAATTCTTCTCGTCCGACGAACCATCGTAGTTCGGTCCCCGCCAGTTGGGCCAATTGGCGGCGAACAGGCTCGTGCCACAGCACAGGCACAAGCCAGCCAATAGGAGGGAAGATGATTTGATTTGCTGATTCATAGAATTCGGATTGTTCGACGGAAGGATGCCATCGGCAATTCGATTTGTCTTTAAGCGGATTTTTCCCGGACGCGCTCAGCAACTTTCGTAGCGCAGGTTTCAAACGGCAGTATCGCGCGCCCTGCCGAGGCCGCTAACACCCTTTTTTCTTCACGCGCCGGCTGTGATTGATACCTTGTGCGGCCTTATGAGTTCAAAGAGCTTCAAGATTGCGGCATTGGCGGGCGACGGCATCGGACCGGAAGTGATGCGCGAGGCCATCAAGGTTCTTCGCGCCACGGAAAAGAAATTTGGGTTTACACTGCAAATTACCGAAGCGCCGGTTGGTTGGGCGGGCATTGACACCGCGGGCAAAGCGTTGCCGGATGCTACCCTCGCGCTTTGCAAGCAATCGGATGCCATTCTCTTTGGCTCGGTCGGCCTGCCCGATCGCGACCCGACGATTCCCAAGGAAGAACGCCCGGAACGCGCGGCGCTCTTGCGCATCCGCAAGGAATTCGGTCTGTTCGCCAATCTGCGCCCCGTGTCACTGCCCAAAGCACTCGCCCACGCTTGTCCGCTCGCCAAGGAACGGCAAGGCGATGGCATTGATATCCTCGTGGTGCGCGAACTCACCGGTGGAATGTATTTCGGCCAACCGAAGAAAACCGAAGACCTCGGCGGGGGCAGCCAGCGCGCCATCGACACAATGGTTTACACCACGTCCGAAATTGAACGCATCGCCCACGTGGCGTTCAAGTCTGCACAATTGCGCCGCAAGAAAGTCACCAGCATCGACAAGGCAAACGTGCTCGAAAACGGCGTGCTCTGGCGTGAAGTCGTGACGCGCGTGGGCAAGCAATATCCCGACGTGGCGCTCGAACACATGTTCGTGGACAACGGCGCGATGCAACTCGTGCTGCGCCCCACGCAGTTCGACGTGATGCTTTGCGAAAATATGTTTGGCGACATCCTCAGCGATGAAGCCGCCGCGCTCGGTGGTTCACTCGGCATGTTGCCCAGCGCGAGCCTTGGTGCAACAACCGGGAGCAGCACCTTTGGTTTTTACGAACCCGCGGGCGGCACTGCGCCTGACATTGCCGGCAAGAATCTCGCAAACCCAATCGCGCAAATCCTCTCCAGCGCCCTGATGCTGCGCCACAGCTTTGGCTTGAATGACGCCGCCGCTGCCATCGAAGGAGCGGTCACCAAAGCCATCAACGCAGGCAATCGCACGGGCGACATCTTCAATCCCATCGAGACAACCGCGAAGAAGGTCGGCACCACCCAGATGGGTGACGCGATTGCGGCTGGCGTGTGAACCTCACGAAGCACAAGCTGACGTTCATCGGTCTAACGGTCGTCTTGTCTTCTTTTCTCTTTGTGGGCTGTGCGACCGGCCCGACGCGCAAGCAGTTATCGAAGGTGGGTTACGGCACGCCGGTGGCGAAGGTGTGGAAAACCCTTGATGTATCACCTGATGACAATCGTCATCTTCCCAGCTTCCGGATTGGAACCACGAACGGCGTTCTGGAAATGATTACCGTTTTTTCCGGGGAGGGCGGCGGTGAATGGTATCTTCTTTTCAAGAATGGGGTTTTTGTTTCTGCGAGAACGGAGCAACAGTACTCATTCGAAAAGAGATGGGGAGGATTCTCCGACAAAGAGCAGCCCGATTTTGACGAGCTGGCCCCATATTGGGAGGGATTCTTCCCACCCATCGAACCTCAGACACTACTGCCGTTACAAACCAATGTCTTTGATCACGCACAGTCAGGCCGAATTGAAGGTGTTATTTGGGGAATCTATTTCGCGCCTATAATCGTACCGGCCCTTATCGTTGCGGCTCCCATCGTCTATTTGGCAAGTGATGACACACCCGAGTCCGTGACGCCGTACAATGTTCATGTCGGAATGGAGCAGGAAGCGGCTATGTTTCTACTCGGTATCCCGGAAAAGCAAATTGGTGAATCCAGTCGATGCGTGCGTTCGTTCAGAAATGGGCGTATTTCAGCTGGATTTGAGCAGGGAAAGATTGCCTTCATCTTCTTCAACATCAACGTCTGTCGCTGAGCTCACGATGCGAATCTAGTCTGCGACCGGAACGAACCCGAGGTGTTCGCCGCGCTGGGTCAGATAGGCGGAAGGATTCAAACCGGAGAAGTCGCGGAACTCGCGGATGAAATGGGCTTGGTCGAAATAGCCGCAGGCGTAAGCGAGGTCCGCCCAATCCACCGTGTGTTTGTTTTGCATCGCATTCAGCACGGATCGAAATCGTCGAATGCGGCAAAAGCGCTTGGGCGTAAGGCCAACCTCATCCCGAAACCGTTGAATCAGGTGTTTGTGACTCACTCCAAGTTCAGTTGCCACCGTGTCGATGGACGTCATCGTTGGTTCGGCGGTAAACCAGTGCAAGGCATGACGAATCGCCGGGCTGCGCGCGCGGGAACGTTTAGACGACCGGAGCAGGAAGCGTTCGAGCACCGCGAACTTTGAGTCTGGCGTGGGCGCTTCAAGTAATGCGTTATGCAGATCAATCCCGGAGCTTCCCCAGATCGCATCCAGTTCCACCACGCGATCCGTCATTTCGCCCGCCGGCATATCCAATACGCAAGCGGCCCCAGCCGGTTTGAAATGCACGCCCATCATCGACGAGTCCATTGCCGTGTCGATAATGATGTGTCGCGCGTGAGTGCCCGAGAGCCACGCGCGGCGATACGCCGCCGTCGGCCGATGATCGTCCAGATCATAGGTGTGTCGCACTTCATCCCGCAGGTTGATACACAGCTCAAACGTTCCATCGGGCAATACGCGCTCAAGTCGATGTGCGGGACTGAGGCCTTCGTAGAACCAAAAGAAATCCACGTAATCACGCAGTTCAAGACAAGGCTGGCGGGTGATGAACAGCACGCCAAAAATGAAGAGGAATTTCCGGCCCGATGCCAGCACCAAATTCCGCCGTGGCTGGACTGATTGCTCCTTGCTTTTCAAGCCCCGGGAAACCGTTTAACCTTGCCGCGTAATCAACCCAAATTATGCGTAGCCCCCACGTCCTCCTGATCGCCCTGCTGCCTCTCCCGTTGTGTTGCCACCTCGCTTGCGCGCAAACACCGCCGCGAGCCGAACCTCCCGGCAACACCACGAATTCCGCACCACGTCCGGCCCCGCGCCGCTTCAATCCTCCGGCGGACGTCCCCGCCCCGCGAACAGACCGGAATTCTCAAATCGCGCACGAGCAGTTGCTCGAAAAGGCAAAGCAAGGCGGCATCGATGTTTACTTTGTCGGCGATTCCATCACGCGCCGTTGGGGAACCAGCGACCGGCAGTACCGGGACATGCTGCAAAACTGGACGACCAATTTCTTTGGCTGGAATGCAGGCAATTTCGGGTGGGGCGCGGATTCGACCCAGAACATCCTGTGGCGATTGGAAAACGGCGAGCTGGATGGGGTAAACCCCAAAGTCATTGTCGTCCTCGCCGGCATCAACAACGTCGGCAACGTCCCGGGCGGCGAAAAAAAAGTGGCGAACATCACACGTGGCTTGAAAGCGATCGTGCGCGTCTGCCAGGAGAAAGCGCCGAACGCGGTTATCATCCTCACCGGCATTTTTCCGCGCAACGACAACATGGCCGTCATCCCCGAAATCAACGCCATCAACGAAAACCTTGCCCGGCTGGCGGACGGAAAGAAGATTCGCCATCTCAATGTGAATGACAAACTGGCGGACGCCGAGGGAAAACTCCTTCCCGGCATGTCGAATGACAAACTGCATCCCACGGTCAAGGCCTACCAGGTCTGGGCGGACGGCCTAAAGCCGATCTTCACCGAGATTCTTGGCCCGCCGGCCAAAACCGATCATGCACCACCACCTACGGGCGATCCGAGTGCGAACAGACCTCCCGGCGCATCTCAAGCAAGGTGAGCGCCGCTCCGCGTGATCACAAATCGCGAAAGTTCTGATCGAATCCCAGCACCCGAATGATTGGCGCTGGACTGCCGAGTCGCAGGTAGAGGAGTTGAATGTTGGCCGCTTCGAGTTCGGCCTTTGCGGCTGGAGACAAACCCGGCTCCAGTCGAGGTTCGAAAATGAATTCCTCGCTGAAGTTGTGGTGACCCGGGCGATACGTTTGCGAAAAATAGTTTGTTAGAACGATCGGCGCGGTGGTCAGGCCGGTAATGCTCGTTTCGACGAAGCGAACCAATGGGGCCGTGTAGCCGCCGGCAAAACCATCACCCGGGTCCGGCCAATAAAACGATGTTTGGATGGTGACGACGTTGGTGCGAATGGCGGTGCGTTGCTGAAGCAACATGCCAGGGAGAATTTCAGGCCGAGGCTCAAGAACCACAAACTCGTTCGTCGTGGTCTCGGGTGGATTTGAGGCAAAGACCCGCGGCATTGGCGTGGCGTAGTTGACTCGCAGTGTTCGCGTAAAATCCTGTTGCGTCACGATCGGCGGCTTCGCGCCCGTGACACTGGTGATGAGCGTGGTTTCGAGTTGCCAGGAACACTGATTGGTTCCGCTGCCGGTGGTCCAATAATCGATGGTGCCCGTCGGCGCATTGGACGCGCCCGGCCAGGTGCTCAACGGGCCGCTCAAAGTCTGAATCGTGCTATTGCTGATGTATTGCAAATGACCTTGCGCGTGAATGCCGGCGACCAGATTGGAAGCGCTCAATTGTATGGTGCGGGTTTCCAAAGTCCACAGCGATTTCAGCCGGTGATTGGAGAAAACGTCGGCCGCCTCTTTCTGAGCCACGCTGTACGTCGTGAGTTCGTTGATGAGGACGGCCGCGGCCTGGTTCGTGGTGGCAGGTGCGGGCACTTCCCGAACCTGTTTCACGACGAGGCCGAGGTTCACGTCCTTCTTGTATTCGAAGTCGAGGTAATACTCGGTCTTTGCCGGAAACACCGTCCGATAATGCGATCCCACCGCTTTCAACAAATCCATCATGCCGCGATAATCGGCTTCCCACTTCATCACGTAATCGCCGAGGGGGACGCGGGACGAACGACGCGTCAGCGTCAGGTCCAACGACGCGCCGATGCCGTTCACAGCAATCACTTCGGGCACCGCTGTGCCGTCGGGATTGGTCACCGACTCCGCGCCCAACTGCGAAACCAGGTCGCCGTCATAATACTGCGTGCCGAAGGGATAACGAAATCGCAACGTCGCCACGCCGTTCGCGAGCTCTTCTTCGTCCGGAAACGAGTGATGCACGAGCACCGCCATCCCCACGAGCGATTCGTCCACGCCATGCCGCAACCGTTCCAGGAAGGCGTAGTCGTTGTAGAAACTGGCAAACACCTTTTGAATCGCGCGAAACACACCGCGCTCTTCCGACTCCGTCGGATCACACAAGCTCGGACCCTGGTTGTCGCTGTCGAGGTCATCCAGCAGACAGCCGCTGTAACTGTCGTAAAGGCCCGCACCCGTGAAGTGTTCCGAATCTTCCACGTTGGTGGAACTGCGGAAACGGATCTTGCGATTGGGATTAAAGACCATCAGCGCATTGGTGATCGCCTGTTTTTGCGCGGCGGTGAAAGTTGCGGTCTTCGCGATGAGATCGCGGATGTCGTCCAGGTCCTCGAGCAAGGCGGGAATGTTCGGTGGATAATTGGTGTAAGGCGACAGGCGCGTCGCAATCGTGGCGCGCAAGGTCTGTCCGCCGGGCAAGGTTTGGTCGAGAAAGGCGTCCCAAAGATCAAACGAGAAGGCGATGGCCGGCGGAGCGTTATTCGGCACGGAGTCACGGAGCAGTCCATAATTCGCCGCCTTGCCCCCGAAGTAGCGAATGTCCGCCGGCCCGAGGGTATCCGTGGACGCACTCAACGCGCCGAAGGTTTGCTTGGGCTGGAAAGCAATCGGCGGTGTTTGCTTCAGCGCAAGTAACGTGGCTTCCAGCGCCGGGTCGAGCCCGCCCTCCACGTCCAATACCTTGGCTTCTCCGACGTCGAACGTGATGGTTGCACGGAGAATGACTTTGTGACCCACCAGTCCTTGTACGCGAGCGCGTTCGTTTGCGTCCGGCAAATGAACAAACGGAATGCCGAACGATTTCGCCAGGATCGCAGTGTGTGAATTCGGCGTGGATGGCGTCAACGAAATGATGCCGGCCACCAGTGGCGTTTCGGCCGGCACACCGTCGGTGAGTAAAATGTCCGACGGCAACAAGCGTCCATCAGCAAACGCTGCCGCGATTTCCGCCGCGGGAAAAAACTTGAGCCGGCCCAAGGCCCAGCCCGGAGCATAGACGTGATTCACCGCACCCCAGCGTTCCACGGAAGCCACGGCGATGTTGCGCGCGGCAAACTCCGTCGCGTGAGTCCGCGCCATCTCTTCCTGTTCGAAGACCGGCATGTAAAAAGCCCCCGCACCATTGGTCGCAAAGACCGTGGCCTTCACCAACGCAAACCACTGGGCGATTTCATCGACGGTGTAGGCATCCAGCCCGACAAACTGCACTCCGTATTCGACAAAGTTGGAACGGGCGGGATACAGCACCGTGCCCAGCACGACCTGCTGATTGGTCCGCCGCAACGACACGGCATCGAAGGTCGTTCGGTCCATCCCCAGGAACGGCGCGAGCCGTTGCACGGCGAACTCGTAGTGGAAAGGAAACTTCGTGCTGTCCTGGTAGTAAACGCGCGTGGGATCGTCCAACAGGATGGCGAATTTCACCCAGCGAATGCCTCCATCGTAGGGCGATCGGAAGGTGTCTTCCGGAAAACGCAGTTCGTTCTTCCAGTCGTTCGTCGAAACGCGCGGGGACATTATCGCCCGGTAAAACCTCCGTTGCCTTTCCTCGCGTCCGGTATCGGGATAGTTGAACAGCGCATCGTGCAGCGTGCCGATGGTTTTCCAGTCGGTGAAATTTGTGGATGCTTCCAGCGTAAGCACGCTGTTCGAATGAAACGAACTGCGCAGCCGCATCCAGTCGTTGGTGGAAACTGGCTGGTGAATCTCAAGTCGCGGCGAAGGCTGTGCAAAGGTTAGTGAAGCGAAGGCCAGCAAACTGACCAACACGATCCAGATTTGCGCTCCTGAAGCTGGTCGACCTGAAATCATTTGAATAGCACCTCGTTCATATCAAAGCTCCGCTACCGCGGTAAACTGTGCGTTTCAGAGCACATTAGCAGACGGCTCGGGGCCATGGCGCTGGCACTTTAGGGGTAACGCATTTCTTCGATCCTCACGGTGCTGCTGCCGTCGTGGCTGTGGACAATTGAAATGCCGCCGCTTCCTGCGAGTTGCGCACGTAGAGCTTGTCGCCCACCACCACCGGGTGATTCCAGGTCTTGCCTTCCAGCGCTTTGAACGAAGCCACTTCAACGAACTCCTTTGGATCCCCGCGCACGAGGTGGAGTTGTCCATCTTCTGCAACCACGAGCAGCAGACCGGCGTTCTCCAGCAGCAGGAATTGGCCTTTGCCGTAACGGCCGCCTTTCCACATGCGGTCGCCGGTCTTGAGATCGAGGCACGCGAGGAAGCCATTGTCGTTGCCGTAAATGTAGCCCTGATGCGTCACCATGTCCGAAAAGTCGGTTTTCAAATTGCGCGAAGTCCAGAGTTCCTCGGCCGCAAGTTCGCCATTGGCCTTCGTGATGCGAATTGCGCGCGTCCCAACATTCATCGGTGTCCCGATCAGCACGGTGTCGCCACCCACGACCGCCGGTTGGAGCGCGCGGTAGCCCTGGAACTTCCATTCGTAATTCAGCCGCACCTTCCCCGATGCTGGCTCCACCAGCACAAGCCCGTCGTTGGAGAGCATCAGCACCAACTCTTCGCCCGCTATCGTGCTCAACTGCGGCGAGGCGTAAGTATCAGTGCCCGCTGCTACCGACCACTGGAGCGCGCCGGTCTCGACATCGAGTGCCAGGAGCCCTTTACCATCCGCGCCGCCCGCCCAGACCATCACGTTCGAACCCACCACCAGTGGCGAACCAGAATAGCCCCACATCAGCGCAGCAGCTCGGCTGGCGACTTCCTTCAAATTCTTCTGCCAAGCAATGTCACCGGTCGCAGGATTCAGTCGCAGGAACATTCCGGTCGCTCCGAGAACGAACAACCCGCCGTTGGCGAGTGTTGGTGTGGCACGCGGGCCGGGGCCGCCCATCGGATCTTCAAGACGCGCTTCATACTGGCGATTCCAGATTTCGCGTCCTGAACCGGCGTCGTAGCAAACGACTGCCTCCATCGCGCCGCGCTGTTCCTGGGTGAACAGCCGATTGCCCGCCACGGCAAACGACGACCAACCCGGACCGACAGACACTTTCCAGAGTTGTTTGGGTGGCTGCTCGGACCAGTTCGTGGCAATCATCAGACCGGGCGTGTTGCTCGAACGATTCGCGCCGCGAAAGCCCGGCCACTCGGGATTCGCGAACGCGAGATTCGTTTCGACGGAAGACGCGTTTGGCGCCGTAGCGGGAGAGCTTGTGGTTTTCGCTTTGAGCAATTGTTCCTCCGGTGTTTGCGACCAACGCCAGTGCAGGGTGAGTTGATAATTGCCATCCATGCCGTCGTTGCGAAGCAGAATGGAGAATCCAAATCCAATGGCGGCGAGCAGCACGGCCCGGCCCGTGCGCACGAGCGGACGCCGTGTTTTGAACCAAACCGCTCCGATCACGAACGCGGTCATTCCCATCGGGAGCGTGATGTAGATCGTGCCCGGTCCGCGCATCAGCGGTTCCACAAGCACCATCGTCAGCGCGAACACCGCGATCAAACCCAGAAAGCCGAACACGCGTTCCTTCCAATACGCCCGACTCACCGCCAGCCACCAGATGACCAGCAGCAGACAGCAAAGCATCGGCCCCATCATGGCGATCATCCAATACCGCGACAGTCCGCCCTCGAGATACTCCGGCACGAATCGCGCGCCGATCATCAGTACGACCAGGAACACGCCCGGCCACACGCGCAGCGGGCGCGGGCCTGATGGCTTGGCGGGAGAATTGGATTCAGTGGCTTTGGTTTCGTTGCTCATGGTGACTATCAGAAGTTGACTGATACTATCGGTTGCCTGCCCATGAGTGAAATCAAGATTTGAAGGGTGTGCCGCGTGGGCAAAGGCTGATCTTCCTTCGGGCCGGCGAGATTGCCACCGAGACGCAGAGATCAGACGACAAGCTCCGAGGAAACAGCGAGGGTCAATATTCCGTGGTAGCGCAGATTTCCAAATCTGCTGTATCGCCGAATTCTATTCGGCAAAGCGTCAATTCTACCAGGCGTGTTGAAGTCGCCGGGGCAGCGGATTGAAAATCCGCGATACGGCAGAGTGCAACGCTGCGCTACATTTGGTCCCCGGCGGTAAAGCCGCCGGAATCTTGCGCCCGTTCGGGGCGCGGTCGGCGCAGCGCGCCGACCCTGCCTGTAATTGGTTGGAACGGTGCGAGCGTTTCTTTAGAGTTGCGTCATGAAGCCTTCAACGACAGCCTCATTCCGGCTTGCCGCCAGCGCACTGGTAATTCTTCTTCTCGTCAGTGCCTCCGCCGCTTCCGATCCGAACAACGCCAAGGTCGACAAACTGTTCGCGCAATGGGATCGCAAGGATTCACCGGGCGCGGCCATCGTGGCCGTGAAGGACGGCACGGTTGTTTATCAACGCGGTTACGGCTACGCCAACCTCGAACACAACATTCCCATCACGCCGCAGACGCGCTTTGATGTCGCCTCCGTCGCCAAGCAATTCACCGGGCTGGCCGTGGCGATGCTCATTGAGCAGGGCAAACTCTCCCTCGACGACGACGTTCGCAAACATCTGCCCGACGTGCCGGATTTTGGCAAACCCATCACCATCGGGCATCTGGTGCATCACACCAGCGGACTGCGCGATTGGCCGGAGTCGTTCCGCCTATCGAACGTGGACTTCGAAGCGCCCATCAGTTTCGAGATGATCCTGGAGTTGGTCCGCCGCCAACGCGAATTGGATTTCGCGCCGGGCGAAGAATATTTGTATTCCAACACCGGCTACAATCTGCTCGCCGCCACCGTCGCCAAGGTTTCGGGCCAATCCTTCCGCGCTTGGACCGATGCGAATCTGTTTCGACCACTCGGCATGAAACAAACCCACGTGTGCGACAACACGGCCGAGATCGTGCCCGATTTCGCCGAGTCTTACGGCGGAGACGGCCCGGGCACGTATCAACGTGTGATCAGTCAATTGTCCGCGCAAGGTTCCAGCTCGCTGTTCATTTCCGCCGAGGACATGGGCAAATGGCTGCTCAATTTTGAAACCGCAAAAGTCGGCGGCAGGAAAGCCATCGACCTGATGCAGCAGTCGAGCAAGCTGAACAACGGGAAGAAAGTGAACTACGGTTTCGGCATTGGCCTGGATGATTACCACGGGCATCACATGTTTCAACATAGCGGCAGCTGGGCCGGATATCGCAGCTTCACGATGGTCATTCCGGAAAAACGATTCGCCGTTGCGGTGCTCGCCAACACCGCCAACATGAATCCCAATCGGCAAGCCGAGAAGATTGCCGACCTCTATCTCGGCATGACCGACACCGCGAAGTCCGACAAACCGTCCGCAAAATCCCGCGCCGCTGTGAAGGCTGATCCCGCCACGTGGGACGCGTTCCTCGGCACGTACCGGTTAGGGCCGGGCTGGCTGCTCACCATCACGCGCGAGGGCGACACCCTCATGACGCAGGCCACGCGTGAAGCCAAATTCAAGATGACGCCCACCGGCACGAACACGTTTTTAGTTGAGGCCTACAGCAACCGAGAGGTGGAATTTGTCCGCCAGCAATCCGGCGCGGTAACGAACCTGATTTATAACGGCATTGACGCGCCGAAATTGGACCTGCCGGATCTGGCGCCCGCCCGACTCGCGGCGTATGCCGGTGATTATTGGAGCGAGGAACTGGGCGTCGTGGCGCGAATGGAAATCCACGATGGCCGGCTTGCGTTCCGTCACCGCTCGGGCCTGTGGTTTCACTTTCTGCCAATCGGCCCGGACTCCTTCGATGCGGACTTTCGCGGCTGGACGCTTCAATTCACGCGCAACGCGGCGGGCGAAGCCACGGAAGTGAAAATCTCCGGTGGCCGCGTGCGCAACATCCGCTACACGCGCACGACCTTGCCGCAAAGCAAACTGTGAGGTGCGGCGCGAGCCGCACAGGCCAGAGCCAAGAAAGAACCTCTTGCCCTGTTTTGCAAAACGTGAAGAATCTTTCGACGAACAATGCAGCTAGCGACTATCAGCCCACGCAAACTAAGCAATGGCACGATCAACGCCATGCAGAAGGAGGACTTGCCAATTCATGGCTGGTATCGCTTCGTGCTGTCGTATCCTCCTCACTTGGTGCGACAGTACATGTCAGCTTTCGGTCTGTCCAAAGGAGATTTGCTGTTGGATCCGTTTTGCGGCACAGGCACTACCTTGGTAGAAGCCAGGAAGCACGGCATTGGGAGCGTCGGTTGCGATGCTCACCCGTTTGCTGCGCTGGTTTCGCGTGTTAAAACGAATTGGGCCCTCGATCCGAAACTTCTCAAGCATCACTTTTCGCGAATTCTTCGCCGAGGGGAAATGCTCATGCTGAAGCATGGGCTCGCTTCTTTGAGTCTTGACTCAAAACTCTTTCAGGAAGATGAGAAGTCCGTCCGAAATGGTTACGCACTTACTGACGATGAAGAAAAGCTGCTTCCCACGGGTTTCCTGAGTCACCGACCATTGCAAAGGTTGCTGATCCTACGCGACGAGATAGACGCGGAACTTGCGCGTAGGGCTGAGGAATACCGTGAGTTCTTCCTCCTTTCGCTAAGCGCAGTCGTAGCGAACGGAGCCGGCAACTTTGCGTTTGGCCCCGAAATCTACAGAACGAAACCAAAAGCGGACTACGACGTTCTCGGCCATTTCGCCCGGCATACGCATCAAATGATTACGGAGCTTTCGAAGATTAGAGCGACGATCTCTAACCCTGCACGCTGCCACGTGGTTTGCGCGGACGCTCGTGACCTCGCAGGCGTGCCAGACGAAATTTCCGCTGTAATCACTTCACCGCCATATCCGAACGAAAAGGACTACACGCGGACGACACGGGTTGAATCCATCATTGTTGGTCTGCTGCGCGACAGGCAAAGCTTGCGGCAAGTTAAAGAGTCGCTGCTGCGTTCCAACACCCGGAACATCTTCGTCGATGACGTTGATTCCCACGAAGTCACTGAGTTTCGAAGTATTCAAGCTGTGTGCAGACAAATTGAACGACGCCGCATTGAATTGGAAAAAGATAGCGGATTCGAACGGTTGTACCACAAGGTTGTGGCGCATTACTTTGGTGGGATGCGCCGGCATCTCCGCGCACTTCGACCCAGGTTGCGCAAAGGTGCGCGGTTGGCTTACGTTGTAGGCGATCAATTGTCATTCTTGATGGTTCCGGTGGCTACAGCAAAACTGCTTGCCGAAGTCGCCACAGCTGAGGGTTATAAAGTGACCGGTTGTGATCTTTGGCGGGAGCGTGTGGGAACAAAAGTGCGGAATTCACCAACTAACGAGAAAACTGTCCGGGTTAAGGAAGAGATTCTGCTTTTGCAAAAGGGATAAAATGAACGCTCAGGGTGATAAAGAGAACAAGTATGACAGGCTCCTGGCATCGATCTTCAAAGCGAAGTGGAAAGCCGCGTTGACCGAAGTTCCGTTCAACAAAGACGAAGTTATTGATGCCGCAGCAAAACTTGACCTGCGAATCAAAAACCTCGCGGACGTGATTTACACATATCGGTCACGCCGACCCATGCCAGCTGCGATTTTGAAAACGGGCAACTGGGTGATTGCGGCGCGTGGTTCGGGATTGTACGCCTTCGTCAAGATCACCGGTGAAACAACGGTTACAATTCCCGA
>DASUGI010000416.1:0-8109 GCA_036274115.1 Verrucomicrobiia bacterium | reverse complement strand
CAGCAAGCTGGTGCGGCTCGTCGGTCATGCCAACGCTTACGGCCAGATTCTTCTCGGACTGGACCGCCCCGCGGCGGATGTTTCGCGTGGCTCGAATGCCCATGACATTCTCGGCGTGGCAGCCATTGTCGGCGCTCAAGCGATCAGCTATCAGGATTTGTTTCCGGGTTCGGGCAAGAATCTTCCGGGCGAGTAAGCACGATGAAAAACAACACCACGCCCCGCGTTTTCATCGCGGCTACGCGGCAAAACGACGGCAAGACCACGACCTCCTTGGGACTGATTGCCGCGCTGCAAAAAGAGTTTCCCCGTATCGGTTACATCAAACCGGTGGGGCAACGCTTCGTCGAAATCGAGGAGCAAAAAATTGACGAGGACACCGTGCTCATGGACTCGGTCTATGGGTTGAATTGTCCGTTGGTCGACATGAGCCCCATCGCAGTCGAGCCGGATTTCACTCGCAAGTATCTCCAAGCCGCGAATAACGAGGCGCTCGTAAAGAAGATTCAGAATGCTTTCGACCGCGTGGCGTGGGAGAAGGATTTTGTGCTGTGCGAAGGCTCAGGTCACGCGGGCGTGGGCGCCGTGTTTGACCTCTCGAACGCTCAGGTGGCGAAGCATCTCGGTTGCAAAGTCATCATTGTGTCGCGCGGTGGGATTGGAAAACCGATTGACGAAGTTGCGTTGAACCAGGCGTTGTTTGAAAAGGAAGGGGTCGAGATCATCGGCGTCATTATCAACAAGGTGCTGGAAGACAAAGTGGATTACATCGCGGACTTCGCGCGGCGCGGACTGAAGCGCAAAGGTCTCGATTTGCTTGGCGTCATTCCGCACCGGGCCATTCTGAGCCAGCCGACGATGGATTTGATTCGCGAGGAACTCAGGGCTGAAGTGTTGAATGACCCGCCGACGCTGCACGCGCCGGTTGAGGATGTGATCGTGGGAGCGATGGGCGCCCAGAACGCGCTGCGCTTCTTCAAACGAGGAGCCCTGTTGATTACCCCGGGAGATCGCGAGGATATTCTCACGGTAGCCTGCGCTTGCGGCGAGGAAATGGCGGGAGTGGTCTTAACGGGAGGGCTGCGTCCCAGCAACGGGGCGTTGCGGACCGTGCGGGAGATGCGCATTCCGGTATTGCTGGCCAGGGACGACAGTTATCAGGTCGCTTCCATGGTTCACGATTTAACCGTGAAGACACGGCCTACTGATGGCGAGAAGATTTCGCTCATCCGCGACCTGGTGGCGAAGAACGTGAACGTGAAAAAGATTCTCGATTCGCTGTGAACACGCCAACGCTGCCACTCAATCCGGCGTTGGAAAAGTTGCCGACGTATCAGCCGGGTCGCCCCATCGAAGAGGTGGCGCGCGAGTTGGGTTTGCCGGCGGCGGAGATTATCAAAGTCGCGTCCAACGAAAATCCGCTGGGGCCATCACGCCTCGCGTTGGCGGCGATGAAGAAGGCGTTGGTGCAGTCGAATCTGTATCCCGATGGCAATGCTTTTTATCTCAAGCAAAAACTCGCCGGAAAGCTCGGGGTCGACACGAAGAACCTAATTCTGGGTAATGGCTCAAACGAGATTATCGAGTTCATCGGTCATGCCTTGCTCTCGCACGACGCGGAGGTAGTCGTGTCGCAATATTGCTTCGCGGTTTATCCCATCGTGACGGCGCTGTTCGGCGCAAAACTCGTCACGGTGCCGGCGAAGAATTACGGGCACGATCTGGATGCGATGCTCGCGGCCATCACACCGCAGACGCGCGTTGTCTTTGTCGCAAATCCCAACAACCCGACGGGCACGCTGGCTTCGACGGAGGCATTGCATCGGTTTGTGCAGGCAGTGCCGTCGAATGTCCTCGTCGCGCTGGATGAGGCTTACATCGAGTTTCTGGCCGAGCCGCATGATTTTCTGCCGCTGATTCGAGGTGGCGAGCGTCCGAATCTCCTGCTCATGCGGACGTTTTCGAAGATTTATGGCCTGGCGGGGTTGCGCATCGGATACGGCATTGGGCATCCCGACGTGATTGGCGCGATGGAGAAGGTGCGACAGCCGTTCAACATCAATTCCATTTGCCAGGCTGGGGCACTGGCGGCATTGGATGACACGAAGCACGTCGAACGCACACGCAAGACGAATAGTCGCGGCATGAAACTGTTCGCGCGCGAGTTTCGCCGGTTGAAATTGGAGTTCGTTCCATCCGCTGCAAATTTTATTCTGGTTCGCGTGGGAGATGGGGCGCGGGTGTTCGACGAAATGCAGAAGCGCGGTGTCATCGTCCGCCCGATGGGTGGCTATTCCTTGCCGGAGTGGATTCGCATTTCCATCGGGACACCGAAGGAAAATCAACGTTGCCTCGATGTGTTGAAGGAAGTTCTCGCTCGCTGAGATTCCGGGACGCAATCAGCGGGTTGCGGCCACTGGATCTGGTGCGGCTTGAAAAATGGAGTCCAGCAACTTCGGCAACACCTTGCGCGAATGAAAGTATTCTTCAGCGACGTTGCGGGCAGCGTCGCAGTGCCGGGTGTAGTTGGATTCAATTTCGCGAACGCCAGCGACGGCTTCATCCGCAGTTGAAAACGGCACGACACCGCCAGAGCCTTTCAGCCATTCTGAGAAACCAGTTTCCTGCGCGAGCACCGGCCGACCCATCGCAAGGTAACACGCGCTGCGTTCGCTGAACCAGCCGGTGTTGGCGACGACGTATCCTTCCTTGGCCAAACCGAATTCGGCTTTCGAGTCGCGAATGAAACTCTCGTAAGTCCAGGGGTCAAACGAGAGCGGCAGTGGGTTGACTAGATTCCAGCCTTTCCGGCGCAGCATGCCGCGAGGCACGTTGCCTCCGCCCATGGCGATTTCAAATACTGGTCCGGTGGCGGCGGGCAGGTCGATTAGCGGTTCAAAGGACTCGGCTTTGACGCCGTAACGAACGCCGTCGAAGGTCAGCGTCTTATAACTTTGCCACTGCATCACGGTGGTGAACTTGCCGTCAGGACGCGGCGCTTGGACGGGCACCGCCGGAAGATAGACGGGCTGACGTGCGGCGACCCAGGGCAAATCGTCCTGCGGCAAGCGCGCCGTGCCACGCGGAATGTTCTCACCGAATGTAGCGAAGACATTGTGGGCCAACGCCCGTTGTCGCGCTTTCTCGTCCGTGCGCAGCTTGATTTGAATGAAGGCGGGGTCTTCGTCGAGGTAGACCCGCTTCGGAATCTCCTGCAGCCAGGGATGCAGCGGATTGGCGCACGCGAGATTCAGGACCACGTCAGCGCTGGCGGCGATCGACTGGACCTTGTTCGCCAATGGTCCGTGCCACGTTGAAGTATGCGCGTCGTGATAGGCCCATTGCTCTCCAAACCCGAGACGACCGAGAACCTTCGCCGCGAATGACAATCCGTAGGCGGGATTCTTATCCGTGAGACAACGTTCCGGGTCGTAGCACGAGGCGTAATCGTCGCTGTCTTCGAGGTAATAGACTTCGTGGCCGAGGTCGCGCAGACCCATCAGGAAATGGAGGTTGCTCCAGACCATGCCGCCCAAGGGCCAGCGCACGACGTAGCCCAGGGCGATGATGCGCAAGCGGTCGCTGCGTTTAGAGCCCGAGTTCATTCAGAAACTTTCCCAGCACCTTCGTGGCTTCGAGATGCTCGCACGCAATGGCTCGCGCCTGGCGCGAGTGATAGTCAGGACGAGCGCGAATCTCCTCCAAAGCATTCGCGGCTTCGGTCACATTGGTTACGGCAAACAATCCGGCGCCGCACGGCAGGTGTTTGCTGAATCCCGTTTCCTGCTGAACAACGGGTCGGCCACTCGCGAGGTATGCGGCGCCGCGATCGCTGAACCATCCGGTTTGCAAAGCTACAAAGACATTCTTGCACACGCTGAACTCGGCGAATGAACCCCGAATGTAATTGGCAAACGAGTCGAAGCTGATGGTGGTTTGATGTCCGGACGTTACGCGCCAACCACGCTCTTTGAGCATCGCTGTGGGAGCGGCTTTGCCAGAAACAGCAATTTCGACGGGCACTTTGGTCAGCTGCGGCAGATCAAGGAACTGCGGAAACTCCATGTCCTTCTGGCCGAAAGTGCGCCCGTTGAAAGTGAGTGGCGCGTGCGATTGCCAGTTCATCACGGTTGTCGCTGCCGTCCCGGTAATTGGCTCGGTCATGACAAACAAATCGGTCACGACGGGATGCGGCAGAGGTTTCCAGGACACGCTCGCGGTCGGTGACGTTGATGTGGATGTGCCCAGATTGAGTCCCGCTGTGTAGTAGCGATCGTAGGCCGGCAAGGTTTCTCCGGCGGCGCGCCGGTTCTCCATTTTGATTTGGGTGAAACCCGGTTCACCATCGAGCAACACGCGCAACGACGTCTTGCTGGCCTCCTCCAACCACGCGCCGTGAGTGCCCATGTCGATGAAAACGTCGGCGGTGCGAAAGACTTCTTCGATCTGCGCTTTGGACAAACCGTGATAGTTTTGCGCCACGTCCACAAAGCACCAGCGATGGCCGAGTGAGCCGTGGCGCTTGAGGAGATTGGAAACGACGCCAATACCGTAATCGCAATCGTCGCCCATCGTGTTGCGCGTGGGATCGAAGCACGCTCCGGCGTAGCCTGCTTTCTCGACGAAATAAACTTCGTGCCCGAGTCGTTGAAAGCCCACGAGGTATTGCAACACCCACGACATCATCCCGCCGAGGGGGTAGCGGAACATGTAGGAGCCAACGACGATCCGCGCCATAAACAATCAGCCGGCCACCGGGTTGGCGGAAAGCTCGGCAATGAATTTGTCGCGCAAACCGAGGAGACGACTCTGCGCACGGGTTGTGCATTCCCGGGCAAGTTTCCTCGCTTCTGGTGTGAGGCAGTAATCAAATGCCTGTTGCAACTGTTCGTCAGTCACGCTTTCGACGGCGAAACACTTGGGCCAGCCGATTTCTCGCGCCTGGCTGGTCACTTTGGCGCCGCCGACAATCGCGTCGACGGCCACGGCGGGCACACCGTTCTTCAGCGCGAGGACAGTTCCGTGCAAGCGCGTTGTAAGCACCACGTCCATGCGGGCAATCAGAGATTCGACTTCGGGAGCGGTGCGCAGGCCGGTGCTGTTTTCGTCGAGGCGCGTGTCAATTCGCACAACGGCCATTTCGCGCGAAGCGATCAATCGTTGAATGGCTTGGTTTGCCATCTTGTGGCGGCCACGATCCTTGTATTCATTCTGCGGCAACACGAGCATGAGTCCCACGACGGGAACTTTGGGAGCTTGCGAGAGCATCGTGATATCTGGATTTACGGCCACGTTGCTGTCGCGCTCGATGAGGAGGTCGAACGGATTCCACTGTTCAATCGGGTCGAGCATTGACAGGTTGACGCCGGATTTGTGGCAATGGGCAAAGCGTCCGAGCAATTCGCGAGCGACTTCGCTGTCGCGGAATGGGCCGCAGACGAAAACCAAATGCGAGTAATCCTGCGGGTTCACCGCACGCCAGTCCACGCCACCCTTAAACGGTGGCGCAAGCGCGACATCCACGGTGTGACCCGCTTCGCGCAGCCAATCGCAAACCAGATTGCAGGCCATGATGTCGCCCGCGGTGGCACCGTAAAGTTCGTAGCTAAACCATCCTGTTACCAGTGTCTTCATATCGTCATTTCCGAGGTTGCGGGTCGCGCGACCGCGCGCATCGCTTCTTCAATCAATTGAGGCAGAATCACGCGCGCATCGAAATATTCCGCGGCGCACTCGCGAGCGGCGGCGCTGTGTTGCTTGAGATTTCCGCTGACTGCGCGCACGGCCTGGACCGCTTCATCAAGCGTTTTGAATGTCAGAATTCCTCGGCCGGTGGGAATCACTTTGCTGAAGCCGGTATCCTGCACGACGATGGGCCGGCCGGCGGCGAGATAGCAGGAGGAGCGACAACTGAACCAGCCGCTTTGGCCCTGGACATAGCCGTTTTTGGCAACGCTCCACTCAGCCATAGAGGACTGAACGTATTTGCGATAATCGTCGAGCGTGCCGCAATGATCGGCGGGCTTCACAACGGACCAGCCGTGTTGTGCGAGGCGCGCAACAGGCGACAATGGCTGATTGGACTCGGTCGCGGAACTCGATGCAGCGTGCTCGGTTTCCCAATCGAGGTGGTGAAGCGACGGCATCGCGATTTCAAATCGCGCATCGCCTCCGACCAGTTTTGGCAGTTGCAGAAATTTTCTGAACTCAATGTCCTTTTGGCCGTAAACCCGGCCTTCGTACTGAAGCGGCTTATAGCTGGTCCAGTTCATCACGGTGGTGAAGACGTCGCGCACGGGTTGCGACGAACTCCATTCGTCGATCACGATCGGGCTGCGCGTGGGCCGCCAGAAATGGCCGGTGTCGGGCACGTAATGAGGGAAGAGCGTTTCGCCAAACGTGAAATGAACGTTGTGAGCATTGACGCGGTCACGGAACTCCAGATTCCCGAGCGTCAGTTTCAGTTGAGTGAATACCGGGTCGGAATCAATGTAAGCGCGGCGCGGGATGAGTTTGTATTCGCTCAAATCCATGAGCGTGCCGGAAACGTTGATCAGCAAGTCCGCAGTTTGCAGAACTTCCTTGCGCTTCGAGTCCGTGAGGCCAAACCAACGGTCGTCGATGGGAAAGTGATAAGCCCAACGTCCTTCCATGTCGAAGCGCGACATGATGGACGCGAGATGATTGATATTTGCTGACGGGTCGCGGGCAACCCAATCGTTGCCCGTGCTGCCGCCGTCCAGGTTGTAGGGCCATTCGCCGGAATCTTCAAAGTAGAAGACATCGTGGCCGAGCCGATGCAGTCCGAGCATGTATTGCAGATAATCCCACGTGACCCCGCCCAGCGTGGGATGCTGTGCAATCAGACCGGTGACAATGATGCGAAGGCGGGAGTTCATGCCAGCGCCTCCTTCGGCAGGACGAAGTCTTTGGAGTTCTTACTCATCAAGCGGTGCAGTTACCGGATTGCTGCACCGCCAGGCGCGCCACTGCCGCCGAGCGACCACAATCCACAATCATGCGAATGCCTATCAACAGCGCGAAACTCCCCAGCACGATGGCCGCTTTCGTTGCGCCGTCCTGTAGCGCCAGCAGCGCGAGGCAGCTGAACGAAATCATCATCGCAACGCCGATGATGGAGAAGATGGGTTGACACAGCACGCGGACGTATTGCGTGCCCGAGCCCTGGTCTTCGATGGCCATGAGCAGGCGCATCGAGCCGAACATGCCGCCGCGGACTTCAATGTCCCAGGAATCGAACGGCCCGCCGCGTCGCGTGGTCGTTTTCAACGACGCGAGTGATTCTTCGAGCAGTTCCAATCGCCGTTGATGTTCAATCCATGTGCGCGTGAATACCGCCGTCTTCTGCGGAACCGGGAGCGCCCAACTACGCGGACCGCGCCAGCGCCAGAGGGTGAGACCGTGTTGCAAGCGACCGTACAGTCGCGCGATGGGTTGCATCACATGCAGAAATGCGGTGAGAGTTCGTAGTCGGAACGCATGAAGTCGGCCCCGAATTGGCGTGGTAAATCTCGATTTGGAGGCACCGAACCACGCTTGAATGACTGGCAGCGCGAGTGCGAGCGCCAGCATCGGCACAAACACGAGCAGCGGCTTCCAGGAAATCGACAGTGAACTGATTATCGTTAGCAAGGCGACCATCAGCCACCACTCGGGTGTTGCGGATATCGCCGCAAAGAGAGGCGGCGCTTGATGGTGCGCCGACTGGAATGGCGCGCTGCCCCAGATACCGTGATAAATCCGCGGCGGACGAGTGAGGAGTTGCAATGCGCCGGGTCCATACACGCGTCCGCACCAACTGACGTGACCGGCAGCGTTGTATTTCTCGGGCCATTTCTCTTCCAACAAGGCTTCAGCCCGGCCATAACCTTTTTGCTGTCGCCAGAAAGTCCGAACCGAATTGCGCCGGTGATGCCACACCATGGCCGCTGCGCAGAAGCCAATCGTGTGACCATTGGCCATGAGTCGCCAGCAGACATCCACGTCGTCTCCGGCCACGCGGAATCGTTCATCAAATCCACCGATGCTTTCGAGAATGGATTTGCGGAATGCCATGTTGCAGCCGGGGATGTGTTCCGCTTCCGTATC
>DASUGI010000415.1:0-6121 GCA_036274115.1 Verrucomicrobiia bacterium | reverse complement strand
CGCACCTCCACTTTTCCACCCTGATCGAACTCCGTCACACGCCAGCCTTTCAGCGATTCGCCATCGAAGAGCGTCCGCCACCCCTGGCCTTCCGGCGGCAACATGGGTTGAGCCGCGGCGCGCGTCAGGATTTCCGTTTCGGTTGAAGGCGGTTGCGCTGGCGGCAACGCCGGTGGTGCTCCGGAAAGGCCGCTGGCCGGTTCGTAACGTGAGGATTCGCAGCCGGCCCAAAGGAGTATCCCTGCCAGCACCAGCGTGGAGGAAAAAAGTTTTGCGTTCATGAGCGTTCGGATTCTGGCAAAGTAGCGGTCAAAATGCACGGAAGGAAAACCCATCCGAGTCCCGCACCGGCGCCGGCTCCTGCTCTGCCCGCGTTTATCACGCCGCAAGCCGACGGCGTTCTGCTGGCCATCAAACTCCAGCCACGCGCCTCCAAAAATGAAATCGGCGACCCTCTGAACAACGAATTGCGAGTCAAAGTGACCGCTCCACCGGTCGACTCGGCGGCGAATGAAGCGCTGCTCCGCTTATTGGCTGAAGTGCTTGATTGTCCGCGCAGCAAGCTGGAATTGATTCGCGGCCACACGTCCCGGCACAAGACGGTGAAGGTTAATGGAGCTACAACGACAACAATTCTGGCCAAGTTGGCATGAGCGGAAACATTTAACGCTCAATTTTCCACACTCAATCGACGTTGAACGTTGGACGTTGAACGTTGGACGTTGAATGTTGAATGTTGAATGTTGCGCGTTCCTCAATCAATCCGACTTGGCACTTCGCCCTCTCACTGGTTAACTCCGCGCCTTGAATTCGTGGCTGCATCAAATTGAAAGCACCGGCGCGTGGGCGCCGTGGGCTTTCCTCGCCATTTTCATCGCCGCGTCGTTCCTCATGATCTGGCGCTTGGAAGCGATGAGCGATGGCGGGTTCGACGGCACGGTGCTGGGCACGCTCATCATGCCGTACTGCTCGGGCATCGGGAATCTCATCTTCGCAGTGTTGCTCGCGAAGAATGGCGGTTCGGGCGCGGATGTGATGACGAACGCGCTCGTGAACAACGTCACCAACCTCACCCTGCTCATCGGCCTGCCCGCCATCTTCTGGCAAGCGACGCAAAAAGCCAAGCCGAAGGACGCAAAGCCCACCAAAGGTGGCGGACCGCCCGCCGCCGAGCTGCATCGCCTCTCAATGCTGTTCACCCTGGCCGCGGTCCTGTTCTTCACCGGCGCGGTGTGGGCGCTCGGCCGGGATGGCCAGATCAACTTCAATGAAGGTCTCGTGCTCGTTGGCTTGTTTCTGTTCTGGCAATGCTTCCATGTCTTCGAAGTCCTCAAGACCCGACCCCGCGGCAACAAGACGCGCGGGCTGCGACTCGTCATGAACCTGGCCTTGCTCGCGGTGGGTGCCTATGCGTCCTATGTGAGCATCGATTGGCTGGCGCGTTGGCTGGAGAAAGCCGATTACGGCTTCATCAACGCCAAAAATCTCGGCTGGCTGAGCGGCTGGTTGATGGTGCTGCCCAATGCCCTTCTCGCGTTCTACTACAGCTGGCGACGCAAACCGGAAATTGTTTACACCTCACAAGTCGGTGACGGACACATTTGCATTCCCCTTTGCATCGGCTTGTTCGCGTTGTTTCACCCGCTTAAACTGCCGGAGTTTTTTCTCACCGGCGTTTACCTCCTGTGCGGCGCGACCGTAGTTCACCTGCTATGCGTCGGTGTTTTTGGAAAACTCCCCCGCCTGGTGGGCTTCATCCTGGTGGCCGCTTACGGCTACTTTTTGAAGATCGGAATTCTGCGCTGACGCCAAACGCCAATCACGAGGCGGCCGTCACCGGACTGGATCGCACCTTGTCGCTCAACGCAGCGAACGGCTCTTGAGCGCTCAACCACTTTGGGTTTTTCGCGATATCGTCCATGCTGGATTGCGTGTTGTTGCAGATCAGATAGAGCCCTTCGCCCAGCGTCATGAACGCCTCGAACTTCGTCCCGGCATTGTTCCGGGCAAACTCAAAATCTCCCGCTTGATATTGCCCGTTCAACAGCGCGGTCCGGAGCGGTCCAAGATCGTCGGCAAAACCTTTCAAAAACTCATCATTGCGCGGGCCGACGTAGCCGAGCACGCGCGCCTGGTGCTGCAAGAGCGACACCACCGCCCATTCGTCGAACACGGGCTTACCGTATTGGGCGTTCATCTGGGTCGCGCAAGAGCGCACGGCGTTCATTGTTTCAACCAAATTCATAGATCGCTGCGACATTTAGAGGATAGAAAAGGAACAAGTTTGATGCCAAGAAAGCTTTTGCGAGCCGAGCCAAACCAGCGGAGGCGCGCGTAGCGCGGATTTGCAATCCGCTGTATCGCCGAATTGTATTCGGCGGGCCGCTATTTACGCAACCAACCGGAAGATTTCCAACCGATGGCGGATTAGAAATCCGCGATACCGCAGAGTGTAACTCTGCGCTACGAGGTGAAGAACCTCGTCGCGGTTCTGTCATGACTGTCCATTTTTTGACTTCGCTCCGACCATAACTGGTTTAGCCTCTGCACGCCGATGAGTTCCAGCATCCGATTCAAAACCGTTATCGCCGGGGAAAAGCCCTCAGCGCAATTGTTCAAGCTGGCGGTGCTCATCAGCTCGATGGCGGCGGCCGGTTGTTTTCTGCTCGTGCTGTGGCAGGTGATTTCGCAGCAACCGCTGCCGGGAAAGCCGGGTTGGGCCGAAGCACTGCTCGTCATCACGTTGACGCTGGCGACTCTGGCCAATCTCTCACGGCAACTGCCGGGACAAAACGTGCTGCTCGCCGCCGCCATCATCGGCCTCGTGGGCGGAATCGCCCACGGCGTCGGCGCCGTCACCGCCATCCCGTTCGGCCCCTTCACCTACACCGATAGCGCCGGGCCGAAGTTCTTCAACACGCTGGCCTGGCCCATCCCCGCCTTGTGGATCATCATCGTCTTGAACTCACGCGGTGTGGCCCGATTGATTCTTCGTCCCTGGCGCAAATTGAAGAACTACGGCTTCTGGCTCATCGGCATTACGACGGCACTCGTAATTCTCTTCGATCTCGGGCTCGAACCCTTTGCGTCCCAAACGAACCGTTACTGGCTGTGGTTGCCGACGACTTTTCCGATCCAATGGCAAGGCGCGCCGCTGGTCAATTCGCTGGGCTGGTTGCTCGCCACGCTGCTCATGCTCGCGTTCGCCACGCCACCGCTCATCAACAAACAAAGTCGTTCGCGCAAAACCGTGCCGGATTATCATCCACTCATTGTTTGGTTGCTGGGCCTGGCCTTGTTCGCCGCCAGCGCGGGAGTGCATCGGCTCTGGTTGGTGGTTGGGTTCTGCGTCGTGGCCGGAGCTATCACCACCCTCGCCGCCTTGCGCGGCGCTCGTTGGTAGCCGGAAGTAAATCCCCCGCGGAGAGCACCAGACTAATTGCCAAGTCATTCCACTTCGGAGATGAAGCCGGCTCAAGCCCGCGCTCCGGGGCGCGGCGTTCACGCCGCTTCACCGTCGCCATGGCAACCATTCCAGAGGCTACGTGTGCAGCTTGCGCACTTGTCACGGCTGAACTGAAGCGGGCCGCTTCATCACCCGCAATCGCGCCACGCGCGTCCCTTCCATTTCCTCCACTCGCAACTCACAATTACCAACGGTCACCAGATCGCCCACTCTGGGAAAGCCACCGAGCTGGTGCGTCACCCAACCGCTCGTCGTCGTGACACCCTCGGCTTGCAGCGGCGTGCCCACCAATTCCTCCAATTCATGCAAGGGCAACCCTCCGGACACTTCCCAACTGGTTTCGCTGGAGCGCGTGAGCAGGGGTTTCTCCTGGTCAAACTCGTCCTGAATCTGGCCCACCAGCTCTTCAACGATGTTCTCCAGGGTGACCAACCCCACCGTGCCGCCGTATTCATCCACCACGATCGCCAGATGCAGTCGCCGGTCCAGCAGCATTTGCAGCAACTTTTCCAATCGCGCGGTCTCCGGCACGTAGATCAGCTTCTTCGCGGTCGGCAACAGGTCCTTCGCCGTCCGCGCCTTGATGCGCATGGCGTAAAGGTCCTTGATGTGAACGACCCCCTGCATCCGATCCAGGTTGCCCTCCTCACACAGCGGGAAGCGCGAGAACCGCGACTTCTCCGCGACGTCGAGGCATTGCGCGATGGTGGCCTCCGTTTCGAGCACCACGATCTCGTGGCGCGGACGCATCACGTCACGGACGAGGCGATGTCGCAGTTCGAGGGCGTTCTGCACCAGATCACGACTGAAACGAGAAGCCCCGAGTTGCTTTTGAGAAGACGTCAGCACCAGGCGCAACTCGTCTTCGGAATGAACCCCCTCGCTCTCATGCGCCGGCTCGAGCCCCACCAGACGCAGGATCAGGAGCGCGCTTTCGTTCAACACCCAGATAAACGGATACATCGCGAGGTAAAACCAATGCATCGGATACGCAATCCACAGCGCCGTCGGCATGGCGAGCCGGATGGCGAGGGACTTGGGAGCCATTTCGCCCACGACAATGTGCAGGAACGTGATGATGCTGAAGCCGACGCCGAACGAGATGGAGTGTTGCACTTTGGCGCTCTCGACGTTGAACCAGTCGTAAAACGGCTCAAGGATTTTGGCGAATACCGGCTCGCCAATCCATCCCAGCCCGAGGCTGGCCAGCGTGATGCCCAACTGACACGCACTGAGGTAGGCGTCCAGGTGCCGCGCGAGGTGCAACGCCATTTGCGCGCGCTTGTGGCCTTTCGCCGCGAACGGCTCCAACTGCGTGGCGCGCACTTTGACCAGGGCAAATTCGGTGGCGACAAAGAACCCATTCAAGAAGACCAGTAGCACCACAGCCAGCAGCTTCAACACAATCACCATGACGAAGTCCCAGTCCATCAGAGCCGCACCTCCCCAAAGATGGTCCTGAGAATATCGGACAGACTGACGATGCCCACTTCCTGACCGTTCCGTCCCAACACAACGGCCAGCCGTTCGCCGCCGCGTTGCAAGCGTTCCAGGGCGGAGTTCAATCGCAGGTCCTCCTCCAGAAACAGCGCTGGCCCCATCAATTCGCCGGCTTTGCGCCCGGGGTCCGGAGGCGGTCCAAACATCAGGCTCTCCGCGCTCAATAGCCCGGCGATGCGGCGCGTGCTGCCTTGCTGCTGCCAGACGGGCAACCGCGTCATGCCACTCTCCCGAAACAGTTTCAGCGCTTCGTCCAGCGTGGCATCGAAATCAATCGTCACCGCTTCACCAAGCGGTTTGGCAATTTGCCGCACCGTGACATTTTCCAAATCGAGCACGCGATTGATCATGGCGCGCTCTTCCGTGCTGAAGACCTGCCCGGACTCCTGCGTTACCAATCGCAACTCCTCGCGATTGCCGAACAGATGACCGGCGAATCGCTTTCCACCCGTCCAGCGCAACAGCATCCGCGCGCACCATTCGACGATCGCCACCAACGGTCTTAATCCGAGGTGCACCAGGCGAAAGGGCCGCGCCAGAAAGAGGCATAACCGATTCGGAAACGTCCGGAACAACATCTTCGGCAACAGGTCGAAGAACGTGTAGAAGACCAGCACCACGATGACGAACCAGAGCACAAACCACGGCGAGCGCAGCGGAACTTGACTGTGCACCGTGGCAAAGAACCAGCCCAGCGCGACGAAGTTGAAAAGGGTATTCCCGACAATGATCGTCCAGAGAAAGTTCTCCGGCTTCTCCAGAAACTGATGCAACACCTTGGCCGAGCTGCGACCGGACCGCGCCAGTTGCCGGATTCGCAAGCGGCTCAGCGCAAAGACCCCCGCTTCCATGCCCGACAGCCAGAACGACATCAGCAGGCACAGCGGAATCAGAATCCAGTTGAGGGTGGCGCCACTCATCATTTCACGCGTTCCACCAACAGTTCCTTCACCCGACGCTCATCGACCACGTGCGCGGTGAGCTTCAATCCCCGAAACGTCGCTGATTCTCCCACGTTCGGCACCACATCCAGGCACCGCAGCAGCACGCCGCTCATGGTTTCCGTTCCCGGCACTTCGCCCAGTTCGGGATATTCGCGACGGAAATCGTCCAACCGCATCGCGCCACTCACGCGCCACTTGCCTTCGCCGCGCT
>DASUGI010000414.1:0-22477 GCA_036274115.1 Verrucomicrobiia bacterium | reverse complement strand
GAAACGCGGTTGAAGGGTGCGACCAATTGTCCAACGTCCTCTCGATTTCATTTCCCGTGTTGGAACTCAAACGAACAGAGTGCTCGCGAGCAGTTGTCGCAAACCCTTGGTTGACGATCAAGGATATTTGTTTCAGGGAACTCCTCAGAGTTCAGTCGCACCCGATTCCTTCATCCGCCATGACGCTTCGCCTAATCCAAGTGAGGCGCAGTCTTAGCGAGCCTTTGCCGCGGCATCGGGTTTGAGTTCCTCTTCGATGAGCCGGGCCAGGTCTTTCAACATGCCCAACTGGGTGGCGCTCAAACTCCTTGGCTTGTAATCGACGATGCAAAATGCGCCGACGCGCGCGCCGTCCGCGGCATGCAACGTTACCCCGGCATAAAAACGGACGTGCGGAGCGCCGATGACCACGGGATTCTCGGCAAAGCGATCGTCGCACAAGGCATCGTTGACCACCAAGGGTTCGCTTTGCAGGATGGCATGCGAGCAGAAACCCATGTCGCGCGAGGTCTCGGTGAAATCAAAACCGCAATGGGCCTTGTACCACTGGCGCTCCCGGTCAATCAGCGTGACCAGCGCAATCGGGGCCGCAAACGCCGCGGCGGCGATGCGCGCGTGGCGATCAAATCTTTCTTCGGGTTCCGTATCCAGCAAGCCCAGTCGATACACGGCCGCAAGGCGCGCTTCTTCGTCGGGCGGCAACGCGGCTTTGCGCCAACGCAGCATCGCACGCATCAGCCAGGCGCGCAGGCGGGAACGCGCGTATTGCAGGCTGTAAGGCCGCGTGAGCCAGTCGGTGACCCCGGTGGGCCCGCCCTTATCACTGGGCACCTCGGATTGGTTGGCCACGATGATGATGGGCGTTTCCAGCGCAGCCTCGCCGGGGAGCGCGCGAAGCTCGGCGCAAAGCGCGACCGGGTCGGGCAAAGCGTCACCGAGAAAGATGAGCGACGGGTGACCCCCTTGAACGGCTTCCTTCAATTGGTCGATGGCTACCTCGGAAACGCCGGGAATGCCATCGGCCTGCGCCGCGGCGGTCAGGATGGCGCAATCGTTGGCCGGCATGCCGGCGATGAAAACCAGTGCCTCCGAGGCGTTGCTCGCGGGGGTTACCACGCTGGACCGCAGGAACGCCGTGCCTTTGGTCGCGTTGGTCGCCCGGCGCAGTTCAATAACGTTGCCTTCGGCGGCGCCAACGACGTTCAAATCACTGCCCGCAGCCGCCGCCCGATCGCGCGCGGTGGCGACGAGTTGATCCACCGCGTCGTCACTGCGGTTGGGATCATGGTGGTAGAGCGCGAGTTTCTTCACGTTCCCGGCCATGGCCACGTCGACCGCGTATTCAATCGTGCTGTGGCCCCAGCCAATTTTCGTCCGATATTCTGCCGCCGTGTATTGCGTGTCATGGATGACGAGGTCGGCGTTGCGCAGGAACGCGAGGTGCGCCGCATCACCGCTTTCGACGGCTTCCCCGAGGCCTTCACCCGCCCGTCGATTGTGGGGTTCGTGATCGGAGGCGTAAACCGCGCTCGCGCCATCGGCTTCGAGGCGGTAGCCGACGGTAAGCGCCGGGTGGTTGAGATAATGCGTGGTGATCCGGAGATCCTCGATTAGAAAGGCGCCTTCCACGACTTCGTGATAATGCAACCTGGCCGTGAACGCATTCAGCGCGATGGGGAAGTAGGAATAGTCCATCTGCGCGGCGAGCACTTCCTGGAGCGTTTTGCCGATGCCGCGCGGGCCGTAAAGGTGCCATTCGGCGTCAGCGACGAAGAGTGGCGCGAAGAAGGGCAGACCCTGGATATGATCCCAGTGCGTGTGGGAAATCAGGATGTGGCCGCGGGCGCCGCGTCCTTGTTCCATCAGCGCCTTGCCGAGCAGATGGGCGCCCGTGCCCGCGTCGATGAGAAGGGTCGTCCCGGATCGGACCGCACCTCCACGCAGGAGGTGTTGCCACCATAGCGAAGCGTCGCGGCACTTGGCGTGGCAATGGAGCCGCGGGTTCCCCAGAAGCGCACTTGCATAGCAACATCGCCTGAGAGTTCGTCGGGATTATGCGCCGGTTGATGCTCTTGGCAAGGCAAGAACGGTGCGACTGAAAGGGAAGGTCAATGATGGAGGCGTAGCGCGATAGAGATTTCCAATCTGCTGTATCGCGCTTCGGGACAGATCTGGTTCCTTTTCAATCTTTGCCCGCCCCAAATCTTTTGGCGCGCTCAGAAAAACACACGCCCGCCGCACCGCAAGCCTTGAGCATGAAACCCCAAAGATTAGAGGCGGACCAGGATGACCAATTCCGGAATTGCTCCGCACAGCTTCGGCTCCCTTTTTCAATCTTGGCCCGCCCCAAATCTTTGGGCAACTTCGGAGAGGCAAATGAGCGACTCGCTCACTTACGTCGTCATCGGCAAGGCGATGGAAGTGGCCGCACTGTTTCAAGCACTGCGTTCTCAAAATGAAGCCACTCCACTTTCCAACCAACTGGTTCTCTTCGAGTAATACCCGGACACTCGTAGCGCGATACAGATTTCCAATCTGCTGTTATCCCGCTTCGGGACAGATCTGGTTCCTTTTCAATCTTGGCCGGCCCCAAATCTTTGGGCGCGCTCAGAAAAACACACGCCCCGCCGCACCGCAAGCATTGAGCATGAAACCCCAAAGATTAGAGGCGGACCAGGATGACGAATTCCGGAATTGCTCCGCACAGCTTCGGCTCCCTTTTTCAATCTTGGCCCGCCCCAAATCTTTGGGCAACTTCGGAGAGGCAAATGAGCGACTCGCTCACTTAATTGCCGTTGGAGAGGCTCTCCTTCGGCAGCTTTTGCTTCATCGTCAACACGGGCTCAAACAAATCGCCGCTTCGCTTCACGCGCTTGAGCACGTCTTCAGTTAAAAAGAAAAACGCGCCCGCCTTGCCGCTCTTGAGCCCGCGCTCCACTTCGGTCCAGCGCAGCGGCGTGGATACCGAGGGTTGTTCCCGGGCCCGCAACGAATACACGCAAACCGTCGTCTTGTGATTATCGTTCTGGCTCCAGTCAATGAACACTTTGCCGTGGCGCAAACTTTTCGCCATCTTCGTCACGGTCTGCCCCGGATGCGCTTCCGCGATAATGGAAGCCACCGCGTGCGAAAACGCTTTGGTCTCGTCGAAGGTGACTTTCGTGTTCAGCGGCACGTAAACCTGGAGTCCTTTCGAACCGCTGGTCTTCGGAAACGATTTCAGTTTGAACTTCGCGAGCAGGTCGCGCAGCCAGAGCCCCACCCGGGCGCAGTCGAGGATGTCCGTGCCCGGGCCGGGGTCGAGGTCGAACACCATCATCGTAGGTTGTTCCGGTTTTTGATGACGGGCCAGAGATGGGTGTAACTCCAGGTCCGCCAGGTTCGCCACCCACACGAGTGAGGCGAGGTCGTTGACCAGACAAAATGAAATGTGTTGTTGTTTGTGCCTGCTCCAGAGGGGGGCCACTTGGATCCACTTCGGCCGGAACGCCGGACATTGCTTTTCATAGAAGAACTCTCCGTTGACGCCCTCGGGATAGCGTTTCAGCGTGAGGGGCCGGTCTTTCAGGTGCGGCAGCAACACGTCAGAAATCCGCCGGTAATAATCAATCACCTGCCCTTTCGTGAACTCCACGGCGGGATAAAGCACTTTGTCGAGGTTGGAAAGGCTCAACGTGGTCGCACCGATTCTGGTGGTTTGCTCCTGCTTCATCGCGCACTCAGCCGAGGGAAAAAGGAATGGAAGGCGGGTTTCAACCGTCGATGGTAACGTTTCCAGGTATTCCTGTTGTGTGTCTCACCGTAATCTTCGGCTGAAACCGTCTTCCGAATGGGATTAAGCGTGGCTCGTGCCACTGCGCCAACCCGCGCTCCCCGCATGCCCGGTCGAGGTTGCCCGCATTGCATGAAAACATTCTGCAATGGTTCAAAGTTCCTGCGAGTGCGATTTGCCACTGCCGCGCCAATTCCTTCCCCGACCGCTCTCGGTGCGCGTTCGCGCCCCGAAAGTTTCCGACTCGCGGTCTCGCAATGGGGAAAAGCCCCCAATTATGCCGGTGATTCGAACGTGGGATGGCTGCCACTTCACCGCATTGCGGGGCCGATTCTGCGGACCGAACCTGCTGCGAATGTGCCGGCCACCATTCGGCTCGGGCACTCACCGGAAACACTATGAATACCAAACGATTTCTGATGGCCATCCTCTGCATGACCTGCGCTTCGATGGCCGTGCCTGCGGAGGGAGCGCAGTTGCCGAAACTTACCGAGGACAAAAAGCCGGTGCCGCGCCGGGAAAATCAATTCACGACGTTGGCACCGATCGTCGAAAAAGTTGCGCCCAGCGTGGTCACGGTTTATTCCAAACGAACAGTCCGCCAGGATTTGCAACTGCCGTTTCTCGATGACCAGTTGCTGCGGCGCTTTTTTGGCATTCCTGGGGATTCCCCGCAGCAAGGTCCCCAACAACGGCAGGAGCGCGGACTGGGTTCGGGCGTCATTATCTCTTCAGACGGCTACATTCTCAGCAACAGTCATGTGGTTGAAAACGCCGACGAAGTGAAAGTGGTGTTATCGGGCCGGCAGGATGAAATGATCGCCAAAGTCGTGGGCAGCGACCCACAAACAGACATCGCGGTCCTCAAGGTTGACGGAGCGCATCTTCCCGCCATTACCCTCACAGACAGCGCAAACCTGCGCGTCGGCGACGTGGTGCTGGCCGTGGGCAACCCGTTCGGGGTCGGACAAACCGTCACGATGGGAATTGCCAGCGCGGTGGGACGCGGCGGGTTCGGTATCGTGGACTACGAAGATTTCATTCAAACCGACGCCTCCATCAACCCGGGCAATTCGGGCGGCGCGCTCGTGGATGCGGAAGGGCGGCTGGTGGGAATCAACACCGCCATCCTGAGCCGCACGGGCGGCAACCTGGGCGTCGGGTTTGCCGTTCCGGTCAACCTGGCGCGCGGCGTCATGGAACAAATCATTCAGACCGGAAAAGTGCGGCGCGGCTACCTGGGGGTTGCGGTGCAAAGCGTCACGCCGGCTTTGGCGAAGGAATTGAATCTGCCGGATCAAAGCGGCGCGCTTGTCGGCGGGGTTGAATCCGACTCGCCCGCGCAAGAGGCAGGTTTGAAGGAGGGCGATCTGATCACCAAATTTGGCGACAAGGAAATCACGGACAGCAGAAACCTGCGATTGATGGCGTCGCAAATGCCGCCGGGCTCCAAGGTGGACCTGCAGTTCCGGCGCGACGGCAAGCAGCAGACCACGTCCGTCACGCTGGGCGAGTTACCCACGAATCTGGTTGCCGCCGCTCCCGGCAACCCGCGCCCGCCGCCCGACCGGACGACGCTGCCCGGCGTGACCGTCAGCGACATTACTCCCTCCGCGCGTCAACAACTGGAGATGCCATCTGATCTCAAAGGAGCTTTGATTACGGGCGTGTCACCCAATTCGGCCGCGTACTTTGCCGGCGTTCGCCCCGGAAACGTCATCCTCGAGGTCAATCAGGAGAAGGTCACCGACGCTCAAAGCGCCATCGCGGCCATCAACCGGAACGACGACAAAAACCTGCTCCTGAGATTGTGGAGTGAAGCCGGCAGCCGTTACGTCGTGATCGAACCGCACACTCCGGCGGTTGGCGGAACGCGGGATGAATGATTTCGAAAATGAGACGCCCGAAAACAAATTCAACCTTGAAGGAAAGGGACTGACATGCATGCCGATGAAACGAATTATGATTTGACGGGAAAGCGCATCGCGATCCTGGTAGCCGATGGTTTTGAACAGGACGAGTTGCTGAAGCCGCGCGAGGCCCTGGAAGACGCCGGCGCGGAAACCGAAGTCGTCTCACCCTGCGAAGGAAAGGTGAAAGGTCACAAACACCATCGCCCCGGACGCTCGGTGAAAGTGGAAGTGCCCCTGGAACAGGCGCACCCGGAGGATTACGATGGCCTGTTGTTGCCGGGTGGCCTGCACAATCCGGATACGTTGCGGATGAACCCTCAGGCGGTGGACTTCGTGAAATCGTTCTTCGAGGCCGGCAAACCCGTGGCCGCGATTTGTCACGGACCCTGGACGCTGGTGGAAGCCAACGTCGTTCGCGGTCGCCGCATGACTTCGTATCCATCGATCCAGACGGACCTGCGCAATGCCGGCGCGGATTGGGTGGACGAGGAAGTGGTCGTAGACCATGGCCTGGTGACCAGCCGTCGGCCGGACGACCTTCCCGCCTTCAACGCGAAGATGATCGAAGAATTTGCGGAAGGCCGTCACGAGGCACAAGCCCCGACGCCAGCCGCGCAGCCCGCGATGGCTGCCGGGGATGGCGCGTAGCTGTGTTTTCATTCCGTTGGCGATCCTGGGCGCTCTGGTAATTCTGGGACTTTACGCCCGCCTGGGCGGTCGCGCGCGCAGGGTCGCCGGGGATGAAGCCAGGAGTCCTGTGGACCTCGCACACGAGATGGAGCGGCAGGAAGCGGCTGAGGAACAAAAGCGCCACCCGCCAAGGAAAGCGGCTCAGAACTGATCGTCCCCAAAAGTCATCTCAAAAGTCATCTGCGGATCGCCCGAAAGTCGTCTCCGTTGGGGAAACGTGAAGCGAGCTAAAGCTCGCGCTCCCGGAGCGCGGCATTCATGCCCTCCTACTGCGGCGACTTACAGCCATGTAACAAAATGCGGAATGTGGCCGTCCCCCGGCCACAGCAACAGCCGCCAACCGAAGCAGGTTCTAAAGGGCGTTTCACCTGGCCACATAGCTGCGCCGAGGACGGGCGCACTCGGACATGCTCGAACTCAGCGAGGCGGTGTCGGTTGCACGGGTTGGACAGGTCGCACTGGTTGAACGGGCTGCACCGGTTGAACTGGCTGCACCGGCGCTCCCGGTCGGCGGTCACCTGGATTAAAGCGGCCCGGAGGTGTTCCGGGAACCTGGCCCGGCGCGGCGTTCGTAAATCCGGGCATGCGGTTCGTGAATCCGGGTACCCGATTGGTCCAACCGGGTACGCGGTTCGTCCAGCCAGGCGACATGCCATTGGTCCAACCTGGTGGCATCCCATTCGTCCAGCCCGGCGGCATGCCGTTCGTCCATCCGGGTGGCACGCCATTGGTCCAGAACGGGGGAACGGGATTGGTCCAGGGCCGGACGGGATTGGTAAATCCGCGAACCGGGTTGGTAAATTGCAACGCCCCCGGCGTCGGCGCCGGATTCGTGATGACGACTTGAGCCTGGCTGACGGACAGGAGGACTCCCGCCGCTCCAACCGTTAAGATTATCGATTTGGTTTTCATGTACTGGTGTGTGGTTGATTTTTAAATCCATACCCGTGCCGCAGAACTTTGCTGACGACACCGGGAGAAACGTGGAGAAACAAATTTGCGGCGAGTCAGTTTCATAAACCTCCGTTCCAGTTCACCACAACCATGCGCAGGACCGCGCTAATTGCAAACTCCCCGCATCTCGTTTCCAAATCAGATTTCCGCTGAGATCGTTTGAGCCAACTGAGGAATGTTCTTCAGTCCCGCGCCCCCTTGTTGCACCGGGCTCGCGGCGCGACCTATACCTTCGTGAAGTTCTGCGTTTGCTGTTTCACTCGAACCAACCTTTGGCTCGTGGATTTGCTCATAGCGCTTTGCGGTTTTGCCCTGGTCGCCAACGCACAGACCTACGAAGAAGCGGCCGTGGCGACCATCCTGATGGGCGAAGCATGGTCCGAAGGACAGCAAGGCATGATTGCGGTGGCGGAAGTGATTCACCAGCGAGCGCAACAAAAAGGCTGGACCGCGTTACGCGTCGTGACCGCCCATCGCGGACGGATTCACGCGTTTTCCTGTCTCAACGGCACCACCATGGACAAACTGATCGCGAAGTTCAAGCCCGAGCCGGATTATCAAAAGGCGCTGCAAATTGCGAAGATGGCGTGTCAAACCCCGCGCCAATTGCCGGGAATTACGAAGGAGGCTAATCACTACAGCCGGGTGGAAGAACGTCCGTATTGGGCCAAGGGTCACGAACCAGTCGTAATTATCGGGCGACACGCCTTCTACAAACTAAAACACTTTTGAAAGCCGGCGCAGGCGTGGCGACAAGCCACCAACAAAGGGTCGCAGATTCTAAAGGCTGCCTCGCCGCCACGCAGCTGCCCGAGGACAGGCGCACTCCGTTACCTCTCAAAAAGCCGAGCACCGGCGAGAACCGTAATTCATCGCCGGTGCGTCGAATTGATTTGTGAAACGAGGCCTGGTTAATCAGTGCCACGCTGGATTTTCTCTCCAACATTTTCGATGTCTTCGCCGGCACCGTGGGCGGTTCGACAGCCCGTGGCCGCGACGGTCAAAAGAACTGCCACCAGTGCAAGGATGAGACGTTGAGTGATGTTTTTCATACTTCAGTGTTTGTTTTGGTTCGTGTTTTGGTCGTTACTTTCGAGACTTCAGCGTTCACAGGCTTGAAGCGCCCGGCCGCCAGCCAGGCTCAGGTTCCCCGACGGTGTCCCCCGGACAACAACGAGACGAGGAAGAGAATGAGGAAAATGACGAACAGAACTTTGGCAATGTTGGCAGCGATTCCGGCGATTCCGAAAAACCCGAACAACCCCGCCACAATGGCAACAATGAGGAACGTGATCGACCAGTTTAGCATACTACTTTCTCCTTTATCTTCGGTTGACCCGTCCACGACCTGGCCAACACATGGCAAAACGACTCACGACAACTTGAGTTCTCCCTGGGCCGGCGCGGGCGAGCGGTTCACCACCAGAAACCGGCTGTCTCCATGGCTCCACACCCGGAGCAACATATTCTTACCTTTGGCCCGCTGACTCAGCGCCAGCGCGTCGGCCGCGGCTCGAACCTCCTGCTGATTCATCTGTTGAATAACATCGCCCGCTCGCAGTCCCGCCTTGAAAGCCGGCGAGGCGCTGTCGATGCCGGCCACGAGAGCGCCTTCACAGTCGTTGGGCAATCCGCTTTGACGGCGGATTTTCGGGCTCATGTCGGACAACATCACGTGGTTCAAAACGTTGAACGCATCCAACGCAGCGTCTTCCTTCGGGGCCGCGTGGGTATGAGCATCCGAATGCGAGAGCGAGCTACAGGTTCGCACCGGCCCCGGACGGACCGGCTGCATCGGTGACGAAGCTTCAAGAGGATTGTCGTTCCCGGATTTTGGCGCGGCCGATTCCGGCGAGGCTCCGCCAAACAAAGTTTCGTCCCATTCACTGGATCCTGACACGGAGACGTCGCGAGCGGTCGAGGGTTGCTCGAAAAACTCACAAAAGAAATCGACGCCTTTCTGGCGCGCGGCGGCTTGCAGGCGCTCGTACAAGGGATGAGATCTTTCCTGACCCGATCTTTCTTTGGGCAACAGTACGACCAGCGCCAGAGGATGGCTCTGCTCCATCTGCACCCAGGTGTCCAGCCAGTTCTCCGCAGCCGGCGGCAGCGGCGCCGAACTTCCCGCGGCGATCAGCACCAGGGCCGATCGATCGGCCCGACTCAGGGCGATGTTCCCCAGGGATCGTTCCGCCAGCCAATCGAACCGCCAGAGATCCAGCTGGAACGCTGCGGGAAAATCCATGTTGGCCTCAACGCTCTCCATCAAGGCTCGGGCACGCAGACCTGATTCCACGTCTTCATACAAAACGGTTGCCAGTATGGAGGAATGCTCCCGGGCAGGAATAGTGGTGCGCTGTTCAAGTTGCGATAACATGCGCGCACACTACGGCAGCGTTCTTTTCATTGCCATCCGCGAGGCTCCTGATTGTTCGTCGGCATCTTTCTCAGATGAAGTGGGCCCGCATCTGAGGGTGGTACGTGGAGACTGCCGCCCACTTTCCGAAGGAATTCACTGACAAATAAAACAGGCGACCGGTACCGATTACCGGTCGCCCGCAGGCAAACCCAACGACGCTGATGGAACGGTTCAGATCATTTCTTCGGTGGCGGCCCAACGGACGGCATAGCGCATCAGTTCCGGCAAGCTGTGCAATTGCAGCTTCTCCTTGATGTGAAGCCGGTGCGAATCCACCGTCTTGGGACTCAAATGCAGACGCTTGCCAATCTCCGCCGTCGGCAATCCCTGGCCCAGCAATTGAAACACTTCGAACTCGCGTTCCGTCAGATGTCCCACCGTGCTGTTGCCCGTGTCCTTGCGGCGGCCAGCAAAGGTGTCCACAATTTTTCGTGAAATGCCCTCACTCACATAGGTCACGCCATCCAACACCCGTCGAATCGCTTGCAGCAATTTGTCGCCACCCTCGTTCTTCATGATGTAGCCGTGACCGCCGGCACGCAGCACGCGCTCGGCATAGAGGCTTTCATCGTGCATCGACAACGCCAGCACATAGGTCGAGGGCACCCAAAGTCGGATATCCTTCACGAGCATCAAGCCACTGCGGCGCGGCAGCGTGATATCCACCAGGGCGATGTCTGGCTTGATGCGCTTGATATCCTCGAGCCCCGTGATGGCGTTGTCCGATTCGCCACACACTTTGAGATCCGGTTCGTTGTTGATGAGTTGGGTCAAGCCCCGTCGCGTGATGGGATGATCATCGACGATGAAGACTTGACGTTGCATTACGGAGGTTGCCGGGTTTTTTGTTGTTTTCGTCATAGGATTTTGCCTCAAGGTTTATGAGCGCGTTACTGACTGAACAGGTCACGGTAGTGCCCCCTGTCCCATTACGGTGAAATTTGAGCGTCCCGCCAATCACGCCGGCGCGATACTGCATGACGCGCAGGCCCATGCCACGCGATTTTTCCAGGTGCGTGGGAAGACCGCCGCCATTGTCGGTGATCGAAAGCACCAGCGCCTTTTTGGTCAGAGCCAGGTTGATGTTCACCCGACGGGCTTTGCCGTGCTTGACGGCATTGGTGACCGCTTCCTGCGCGATCCGGTAGAGATGAATGCCCAACTCGGAATCCTTGAATTCCACGGGTGATTTGCAGCGGAAACGGCACGCCACATGAAACATCGAATGCGTGCGATCCGCAAGCTGCCGGAGCGCACCCGTCAACCCATCGGCCTCCAGTTCGGTAGGCGAAAGTCCATGCGCCAGTTCCCGCGTGTGCGTGATCGCCTGGCGAATCATCCGCGCGATTTCCCGCGCGCGATTGACATTGCGCGCCGAATGCGAGGCCAACTGGCCTGCCAAAGTCTGGCTGAGAAATTCAATGCCCGTCAATTGCTGGCACAAGTCATCGTGCAGGTCCTGCCCCAGCCGTTGCCGCTCCTGCTCGGCCACGGTCAGGATTTCACGTTCCAGCTCCACCTGGCGGGTGATGTCACGCACAAACCACCGGGAGCATACCATGCGTCCGCGTTCCCACCAGCCATTCGCATCAATCAACACGTGCCGCACCGCGCCGTTCCGACCGCGCAACCGGGCGCGATAATTCTGCACGGACTGGTGCTGCGCCACCTTCCGCAGCACGTCCTGGGCCTGGGCCGATTCGACAAAAAACTCATGCGCGGAACGTTTCAAGCAATCCTCCAGCGAGCTGCCGAAGATATCCAGAGCGGCCTGGTTCACGCGGCGCAGGCGGCCTTCCTTTCCCACCCAGAGCAGGCCGAGGGGTGATTGGTTGAAGAAGTCGGTCAGGTTGCGCTCGTTGGTGCGCAATTCCTCCTGCGCTTTCCGGGCTTCCGTTACGTCGCGAATGACCTTCAGGAAACCTTTCAAGCGGCCTTCCTTGTCGCGCAAGGCCGTGATGACGGTGTTGGCCCAATACTGTTTCTTTCGCTTGGGGCAGCGCCATCCTTCCTCGACTACCCGGCCGGTCCTCCGGGCAATGGCCAGCGCCCGATCCGCCTTTCTCCGCGAGCGGTCCTGCGCCGTGTAGAAACAAGAGATGTGGCGCCCCAGAATCTCGTTGGCCTTGTAACCGTTCACCAGTTCCGCGCCCTTGTTCCAGGTGGCGACCCGCCCTTTGGGGTCCAGCATGAAGATCGCGTAGTCCCGCGTGCCTTCGATCATCAAACGGGAGCGTTCTTCACTTTCGCGCAACTCCGTTTCGGTCCGTTTGCGAGCGGCAATCTCCTGTTGCAACCTGGTATTGGCGCGCGTCAATTCACGGGTTCGCGCCCGCACGCGTTCCTCCAGGTCGGCGTGGGCATGCTGGAGCGCTTCCTCGGCCAGTTTCCGCCCGGTGATATCCGACGCGGTACCGATGTAACCGGAAGCCTGTTCCTCCGGATCATTCAACCGCGAAGCATGACCGTGAATCCAAACCACGGAACCATCCGGGCGTTGAAAGCGAAATTCCGCGCGGGAGGAGTCACTCACTTTCAGCGCCCGGCGCCATTCGGAAATAATCCGGCGGCGATCCTCCGGATGAACGGCCTTCAGCCAGCCTTTACCCATCGCTTCGGCTGGAGTCAGGCCCGCCATGTCGCACCAACTCTCGTTCACATAAATGGCATCGCCATTGAGCCTGGACATGAAGATGCCGACAGGCGCGTGACTGGCCAGCGTGCGGAACCGGGCTTCACTTTCGCGCAGCGCGGCTTCCGAGCGGATGCGCGCAGAAACGTCGTCGAAATAGAGATTCACGTAGCCGGCGCTCGGCACGGGAGCGAACTGCACCTGGTACTGCCGGTTTCCCACGACAATGTCCTCGACTTGCTTTTCATTCTCCAACAAGGCGCGGCGCGCAATCCGCACGATTGAAATCGGGACTTCTTCACCGGGCTTGACCTTCCAGAATTTCAGCACCTCCCGGGACGCGGGGTTGGCAAAGTTCAAAACGCGCCCCTCGTGCAGGCGCATTTCGGGCGAAGGATTCTCCTTCGGAAACCGGCTCATCAATTCGAGATTCACCTCCATCTCGCGGCGCTCGGTGATGTCAATGCACGATCCGATATAGCCAACAAATTCGTCCTGCGCCGAAATCCGCGGCGTGCCATGCGCCAGGATCCACCGATACACTCCGTCGCGCCTGCGGAAACGATATTCCACGCTGAAGGGCCTCTGGACTTCAAAGGCCGCATGAAACACCTGCCGGCAGCGGTTCACGTCCCCCGGATGCACATCCGCCGCCCAGCCCTGATTCAATTGCTCCTCCAATTCCCGTCCGGTGAAATCGAGATACCGGCGGTTCACGTACGTGCAACGCCTGGCGAGATCCACCATCCAGATGAGTACCGGCGCTGAATCCGCCAGGCTGCGAAACCGCTGCTCGCTCTCGCGCAACGCCACATCAATCTGCTTTCGCGAAGTGATATCGGTAATGATGCTCTTGAAGCCCTCTTCATTGGGTCCGTCCGCGTCCACCTCCGTGCTGATCAGTTCGATAAACCGGGGCGGCTGGTTCAGGGCCGGGCGCAACCGCAATTCCGTGCTCATCCGCTCACCGCGCCGCCGACAAAGCGAAAAGTGCGCGAGCAGTTTTCGGCCCTCGGCCAGCGCAATGTGGGAAAGCAACGGGGTGCGCAGGAATTTCTGGCGCGGCCCCCCCAGAATCTGCGCTCCGGCCGCATTGATGTCCTTGATCCAACCCGACGGGCTCAGGGTCAAATAACCCACCGGCGCGGAATCATACAAATCCGCATAGCGCTGATGGGAAATCTCGAGCTCGCGCTGGGCCTCAATCAACTGCTCGCGCTGGGCCTCCAATTCATTGACGGTTTCCTCAGAAGCCTCGAGACGGGTTAGATCTGTGCCGACCAGGCAAAAGAGCCTTCCTTCCTCACTGTTCAGTACGTTGGCGCGCCACAGGACCGGCACGGGCAGCGCTTGCGCGGAGATCATGGCGGCCCGGGCTTGGGCGCCATCCGCGCGCGACGCACGGGCCAGGAGATTGTTAAAAACCTGACGGTCCGACTCGACGATGAATCTCCATAACTCACGACCCACGATCTGGTCCGCCGGGAAACCCAGAAGTTCCTGGGCGCGATGGTTAAAGAACACGATGATGCCAAACTTGTTCAAGGCCAGCATCGGTTCGCGAACCGTCTCCGCCAGCCGGCGATACAGGTTCTCCGCCTGTTCCAACGAATAAACCTTCTGCCCGTTGCGCCCGGTAACGACCACCGCATCCACCTCGCCATTGCGGATGGCTTCCAGGGTCTCCTCCGCCTCCGTCAGCCGGTGACGCAGCAGTTCGTTCTCTGCCACCAACCGATGCGGATGTCCGTTGACGGGCGCAGCTTTCATTTCTTTTTAACATTCAGCCCGTCCATCACACGCGCTTCGTCCGACATGTTCCCCACCATGCGCCGCATCGGCAGCGGTTGCTCTTTGATTAACGTGGGCGCGGCCACAATCTGGTGTTTTTTGGCCCGGGCGGGCTGACGGTAGAGATCCACGATCTCCAACTCGTACTGGCCGCTCAGGTGTTGTTCGCAAATTTTTTTGATGGAACTGATGGCGGCCAACGAATGCGACGTCATCCCCGTGATAAAGAGTTTCAACACGAATCCATGCCGGGCAACGCCACCCGAAGGCCGCTTCCGCCGGTGCCTGCCTGGAGGTTTCACTTTCATGACTGAATACGTACGACCGAATCAACTGGTTCGCAAATCCAGGCCCACCAGAACGCGGTGCTCGCTGGAGAGGTTGCCAATAATCTTCCGCGCCGGAGGGGGAAGCTTCCGCACCAGCGTTGGCAGGGCCAGAATCTGGTCCCCCGCCGCCAGCGACGGTTTCTTGACCAGGTCCACGACTTCGATCCGGTATCGCCCGGCCAGGTGCGTATCGCAGATGCGTTTCAAATTGGCGAGCGCTTCGCTGGATTTCTGCGTCTGACCCGCCACGTACAGGCGCAACTGCCATTTTGCCGCGGGGTCGGGGCGGCGGACTTTCAGGCTCACGGGACGTGTTTTCATGGGATTTATACGAGTTCGGTTCGAGGAGCGTGTTGAGCAACCAGATCGGGCAACGGCTCCAGCCGAAAGCCCCGACTGGAGAGCATAAATTCATGGCGGCGGTTGGAGTGGGACATCCCGCGGGATTTCCGGATAAAAATGGTCCGCCGGTGCAGGCCATCCTTCTCTTCATTGCGCAACTCCAGCCAGCAATCCATCAACGACGAAATTCCCACAGGCTCGTGCAGGGTATCCGCGGTGTATAACTGGCTGAACGCGGCGGTGATGCCTTGCTGTTTCAGGAAATCAATCAGCCGCACCAGAATGGACTGCAGCTCAATCGCCTGATCCGTGATGGAGAGACCATTCATCGGGTCCACAAATACGACGCTCGGGTCAAACTCGCCCACTCGTTCGTGCATTTCCACCAGATGACGTTCCACTCCATAGAGCGTGGGCCGTGCGGCGTGGACCTCCAACAAACGTTTTTTGGTCCAACGCCCTAAATCCAGACCCACGCTGCGGAGGTTGCGCACCACTTGCGAAACCGATTCTTCATACGCAAAGATAATTGCGCGCTCACCGCGCCGGCACGCGGCGTCCACCAGATGCGCCCCCAGGCTGGTTTTTCCCGTGCCGGGCTGACCCGTGATCAGGATGCTGCTCCCGCGGTAATAACCTTTGCCGCCCAGCATGTCGTCAACACCGCGGACGCCAGTCGAAATGCGCTCCTCGCACACCGGATAATCCAGCGTCAACGACGTAATCGGCAAAACCGAGACGCCATGGGAAGAAATCAGGAACGGATATTCGTTGGTGCCATGCAACGACCCGCGGTATTTGACGATGCGCAAGCGGCGCGTCGTGATCTGGTCCGACACCCGGTGGTCGAGCAGGATGACGCAGTCCGCCACGTATTCCTCCAGACCGTAGCGCGTCAACGAGTCCTCGCCTCGCTCGCCCGTGATCACCGCCGTCAGCCGCCGGTCTTTGAGCCAGCGGAACAGCCGTCGCAACTCCGCGCGCACAATGGCTTCGTTGCTCAATCCGCTGAACAAAGCTTCCAACGTGTCCAACACGATCCGCTTGGCCCCGACGGATTTCACCGCATGGTCCAGGCGGATGAACAAGCCTTCCAGATCGTATTCACCGGTTTCTTCAATCTCGCTCCGTTCAATGGCCACGTGATCCACGGCAATCTTTTTGCGAGCGACCCACTGCTCCAGGTTGAATCCGAGCGACCGCACGTTCTCGGCCAGCTCCGGCGAACTTTCCTCGAAGGACACGAACACGCCCGGCTCATTGAACTGCGCCGCGCCGCGCACGAGGAATTCCACCGCGAGCAACGTCTTGCCGCACCCGGCCGAACCGCACAGCAAGGTGGGGCGTCCCCGCGGCAAACCCCCTTCGCTGATCTCATCAAACCCGGCAATCCCGGTCGGGCACTTCGCAAGGCCCCCTCGGCTTTTGGCCGACACAGCCTCCGCTTTTTTCGTTGCTCCGTTGGTAATTGAAACCTTTGCCATACCTAGTTTGCTTCATTGATCGCCAGGATAATCAACTGATCCGATTCCTGATCCACAAAGCGGGCGTTGATCAAGATCCTTTTCCGCCCCGCCCGCGGAAAGTCGTATTCGATCGCGAAATCCTCAAACCCACTTCGCCTCAGTAACACGTTGTCGAGTTGCTTGCGCAATGGGGCAATGTCCCACTGCCGGTCGTCCAGGTCATAAACCGGTCGGTTCAAAACTTCCTCCGGAGTGACCTTGAACATCCGATAGAACGGGGCGTTGGCGGACGTCACGGTGAGGTGGCGGTCGAGCATCAGCACCGGCTCGCGCACCGCGTTGACCATGGCCTCAACCACCTCCCGCGCTTTCGCCAGCCGCTCGATCCCGGTTTTCATGTTGTCGATGTCCACCAGGGCCAGAACCGCGCCATCAATCTTGCGATCGGTCGTTTTATAGGGCCGCACGCGCACGGACCACCAGTGACCCTGTTTGTCCTGAAGCTCAAAGTCTTTCGGGGTCAGGGTATCAAAAACTTCGAGCACCAGTTTGCCGAGCGAAGGAATCTCCAGCGGCAGATTGATATCGGTAATGGGACGGCCAATATCACTGGGAATCAGCTTGAAGAGCTTTTCCGCCAGGCCGGTAAAACGCCGGATGCGCACATCGGCATCCAGGATGAGGATGGGAATGTTGACGCTGGCGAGCAGGTTGTGGAGATCGTTGTTCACGCGCTCCAATTCGCCATTCCGGCTTTCCAGTTCGTCATTGAGCGTCGTGAGTTCTTCGTTGGTGGATTGCAACTCCTCCTTGGCGGTTTCCAGTTCCTCGTTGGTGGATTGCAACTCTTCGTTGCTCGACATGATTTCCTCGTTGGCCGAGCGCAATTCTTCATTCGTGGCTTCCTGCTCTTCGATGATGGCCTGGAGGGATTCGCGCGTGGCCGCCAGGTCTTCGCGCAAATGGATGACCTCCGCATTCTCCCGCACCTTGCTGACCACGGTTTCCTTTTTGAGCCGGGACCGCCCCGCCTCCACTTCCGGCAGCACGGTTTCAAACATGACGAGATAAAACCGCTCGGTGGCCGGAGGCGGACTGAACGGGATAATCTCAATATTGCATTCCAGGGTGTGTCCGTTCTGTTTGACCCGGGCGCCTTCATGCCGGACGCGCGTGTTCTGCTTGATGGCCTTCGTGACCGCCGCACGCAATTCCAGTCCCAGACCTTCCCGGGCCATTTTGAGCAGGTGCAAACTCGCCTCTCCATGAAAGTGTTCGAGAAAGGGGCCCGTGCGGCCGCGGAATTGCAGCACTTCCATCTGCTTGTTGATGACCACTCCCGGCAGGCTGTAATTGGCGAGAATGATTCGATCCGCCTGCTTCTGCACGTCGGTAATGGTCGGCGCGGCGGGAGCCTGCGCCGCCACCTTGTGCTCGCGGACCATGGGAGGCTCAATCACCCCGTGCGCGAATGTCACGGCGGGGCGCACCTGGACCCCCTTCTTCACGTAAACCTTCGCCTTGGAGTCCACGAGCGCGAATAAATCGGCGTAACCCCCGATGGTTTCCGACGCGCCCAGCATCAACAGCCCGTTTTCGCGCAACGCATAATGGAACACGGGCATCACTTTGCGCTGCAGCGCCGGCCCCAGATAAATCAGCACATTGCGACAACTGATGAGGTCCAGATTGGAAAACGGCGGATCGTTCACCAGATTCTGCCGCGCAAAAATGCACATCTCCCGGACGGTTTTGTTGACCCGATAGCCCCCATCCGTTTTGAAGAAGAAACGCCGCAGGCGATCCGGGGAGATGTCGCTGACAACCCCTTCACTGTACAAACCCGCGCGCGCGCGTTCCAGGGCCAGGTCATTGATGTCCGTTCCGAATATTTGCACGGGATGATGCACCTTGCGTTCGCTCATGAACTCCAGCAGCAGGATGGCAATCGAGTAAACCTCTTCGCCGGTCGAACAGCCGGGAATCCAGATCCGCAGCGGGTCTTCCGGCGCTTTATTCCGAATCAGGCGCGGCAGGAGTTTCTTGCGCAGGGTCTGAAACACCATCGCATCACGGAAGAAGCCGGTGACGTGGATCAGGATGTCATTGAACAATTCCTTGGTCTCCGCCGGATGGCTACGCAGATGGGCGGCGTAGTCCTTGAGCGAATCGAGTTTGTTGAGCACCATGCGCCGGTGAATCCGGCGCCGCAAGGTCGCGTGCTTGTAGTACGTGAAATCCACGCCATGCCGTTGGCGCAGCAACAGGAGGATGGCTTCGAATCCCCGTTGCTCGCTGGAGCCGCTTTCCCCTTCATCGCCGTCCTCAATCGCGGGACGGGCGCGGCGGGATAAGGGCTTTAACTCCCGCGCAATCTTCTCGGGCGTCAACACGAAGTCCACACAACCCGCCGTCACGGCGCTGCCCGGCATGCCGGGATACTTGGCGGTCCGCGGGCTCTCGGCAAAAGTGATGCCGCCCGCCGCCTTGATGGCCAACAAACCCTGCGTGCCATCCGTGCCCGTGCCGGAGAGGACGATCCCGATGGTACGAGTTCCCAAAGCCTCAGCGGCCGAACGCATGAACCAATCCACCGGAGCGCGGTCGTTGACGCTTTGCTTTCGGGGAAACAATTTCAGCTTCATTCCCGAAAGCTCCATCAGTTTGTTCGGCGGAATGATGTAAACACAGTTGGGCAGGAGTTGCTCGTTGGCCCTGGCCTCCGCCACCCGCATCTTCGTCGCACTGGAAAGCAATGACGCCATCGCGCTCTCGTGACTGGGGTCCAGATGCTGCACCAGCACAAACGCCATGCCCGTGTCCGGCGGCAGATGCTTCAACATCCGGGTCACCGATTCCAAACCGCCGGCCGAAGCGCCAATGCACACCACAGAGAAATCTTTATCCACCGCCGGCAACCGAAGAGGCGGGAAGGACTCGGATTCCGTTTTCTTCCGCTGGCGCGAAAACCTGGGTGCTTTTTTCATGCTTCTCAAGCTGCTGACCGCGACGCTGGTGTTTCTGATGGCGCTCACAGCGACGTGCTGGGCAGGGTGGCGTCGTGTCGGACACTCAGCCTAAACCGGCGCAACCGGCACGCAATCCTTTTAGGTTGAGAATTTTTCTTAGGGTCGTTACGCGAACCGCGCCTCACCGTTTTCCCGCGGAAAGAAAAGCCGTTCCGGTCCCAAGCGCGGTGCTCCCGGGCGCAACGCCATACGCCGTTCCCTCCCGCGCTCATTCAGGAACGGCACTGGTGGTGGTTTGCGATTTCCCGAGCCGCTTCTTGAGTCGATCCAGCAATACCTCCAGTTCTTCAACGGGATAGGGCTTCACCAGGTGTTCGACGTATCCCACCTCTTTGCTCCGGGCGATGTCCGACCCGGAACAATGCCCGCTCGTGATGATGCCGCAAACCGGTTTAACCTCTTTGAGCTTTTGCATCAGCTCCCACCCATCGCCATCCGGCAATTGCAAATCGCAAATCAATAGATCGATGGGATGCTTCTGGCCAATCGCCAGACCGGACTTCTGGTCGCAAGCGGTAAAGACCCGCCAGCCCTTCCACTCCAGCCAGTTCTTGATGGCCTCGCGACTATCCTCGTGATCTTCGACCAACAACACGTTAAGTAAGGATGCGCCTTTCATTGAGTCATTGATTGATTAATTCAGGTTGATACGGAAACGCTGCGGTCACAGCGGGTGGGGGATGAACGGCCTGCAGTTCCAAAATGAAGGTGGCGCCCTGCCCGGCACCTTCGCTCGCCACGGTGAGCGAGCCACCGTGCGCCGTGACGATGCGTTGGGCAATCGCGAGTCCCAGCCCCAGGCCCTGGAGACTTTCTTTGCTTTTCCGGCCGCCCTGCTCGAACGGCTGAAAAATCCGGCCCAGCACCTCCGGCTCGATCCCGCAACCCGTATCGGCGACACTGACCCCCAGGCGATCCTCCCGATCGTACGAGCGAATGGTAATCTCGCCGCCTGCGGGAGTAAACTTGATCGCATTTTGAATCAGATTCCAGAAGACCTGCTGCATGCGGTCCGCATCCGCGCGCACAAAATGGTTTCGGGCCCCCAGCTTCAATTCGACAATCAGCTCAGGAAACTTCTGATGGCTGCGGCAGACTTCAAAGGCGCGCGTGATGGTCTCGTGCAGGTCAATGACCTCAAAGATCAACTCCAGCCGGTTGGCGCGAATCCTCGAGAGATCAATCAGGTCGTTGATCATGCGCACCTGGATTTCCAGATTGCGCCGCACCACCGCCAGGCTGTTGCGCAAACTGGAGGACAGCCCCGGGTCCTGTTGCATTCCCGAGATCGTAAACATCACCGGCATCAGCGGCGTGCGCAGCTCATGCGACAACGCCGCGAGAAATTCATCCTTGGCCCGGTTCACTGCCTTGGCCGCAATCAACGCGCTTTGCAGCGCGCGTTCCGAACGCTTCTTCTCCGTGATGTCCCGCGCAATTTTGGAAACGCCCACAATCCGGCCGCGGCCGTCGCGCAGTGGCGAAATACTCAACGATACCTCGATCTGCGTGCCGTCCTTCTTCACGCGAACGGTTTCGAAGTGCTCGATCGATTCCCCGCACCGCTGGCGCTCGAGAATGGATTCCTCTTCAAAATGGCGTTCCGAAGGGATGATCAAGGTGATGGATTGTCCGATGGCTTCGGCCGCGGTGTAACCAAACATTTGCTCGGCCCCGCGATTCCAGGTGCGAATCACACCCTCAAGCGTCTTGCTGATGATGGCATCATGGGACGACTCCACGATGGCGGCGAGGTGGGCCACCGACCGTTCCACTTCGCGCATTTCGGTGACATCCACATTGGTGCCAAACCATCGCACAATGTTCCCGGCTTCGTCGCAGATCGGCACGGCCCGGGAGAGGAACCAGCGATACTGGCCATCAGCGCCTTTGAGGGGAAACGTGTCTTCCCACGGCGTTTTCCGGGCGTAGGCTTCCTGCAACCCACGCTTCACGCGCTCCCGGTGCTCGGGATGATGCAGTCGCTCCCAGCCGGCGCCGCGCGCCTCCTCCACCGTGAGGCCCGTGTAATCGTACCAACGCTTGTTGTACCAGGTGACCACGCCGAGTTCATCTGCGGTCCACGCCAGCACCGCGATGTTGTCGGCAATCATGCGAAACCGATGCTCGCTGTCGCGCAACGCGGCATCACCCTTCTGAATCTGCGCCAGCATGGAATTGAAAGCATCGGTCAAAGTCCCCAGCTCATCCGCTCCACTCTTGGTGGCCCGCACTGAATAGTCCTGCTTTTGCGAAACACTGGTGGCCACGCTCGCCAGCTGAAGCAACGGACCGGAAATACGCGACTCGAAGCGATTGGAGAGAAATAACGTCAGCACCCCGGAACCCGCCAGCACCAGCGCCAGCACAATCCCGTAAACAAACATCCGGTGGGACAAGTTCCGATAGTCGGCTTTGAGATATAACGTCCCCACCGGCCTTCGGCTTTGATGAACCGGTATCACCAGGGTAAACGCTTTGCCAAAGCGCGGCCCGTTCAGCGGAGGCGCGGTGGGAAAATCCTCCGCCGGCATGCCCGCAGGGTATCGCGCAAATAATCGCCCGTATTTGTCATACAACGCCGCCGCGCGAATCTCCGGCTCCGCCTGCAATGCGGAAAGCGTTTCGTGAGCCGCCCCGGTCTGATTCAACACCAGAGCCGCCGAGCTGTTCGCCGAGATGATTTTGGCAATCGTGCTTAACCGCCCCGCCATCGCCCGACGCGACTTCCCAAACTCGTAAGCCAGCATCACCACCCCGGCAGCGATCAAGGTGGAGAGGCTGATCAGGGAAATCAATCCCACCAGTTTACGTCTTATGGGAAGATCTCGAAACAGCATGGCTTGTTCTTTTGTGATGGCACTTCTCCGGCGGACCGAAACGCGTCAAACCCGCAGTCGGACTGAGTCCATTCCGCTCGCGTTACGATCCCGAGATAAGTCGCCAGGCACGACATGGAACGACGGTGGTTCCAAGTGGATAGTCGAGACAAGAAGTTTTTGCCGCGGCAGGCATGACCGGGCAGCCCGCCACCACACGACGCGCTCGTCCTTCGACTAAAGCGACGCTTTCCGGAGCGACAAGTTCTCCAAAGTCAACGCGCGTTTGGGCAATGAAATCAGGCACTTCTGCGGATTTTT
>DASUGI010000413.1:0-8835 GCA_036274115.1 Verrucomicrobiia bacterium | reverse complement strand
TTCAAGCCATCTGGGCTGAGTCCGGGCACATGCTTGGCTCGGCCAGCATACAATTGATCGTGGATGAGGATGGCCGACAGAAGAAGGTGGTTTTCTCCGGCGACCTCGGCCCGAAGGATGCACTCATTCTGAAAAGCTTTGAGCCGTTCCAGCATGCGGACATGGTGTTTCTTGAGTCCACCTACGGTGACCACGATCATCGTCCGTTCACGGAAACGGTGGACGAGTTTGTTCGCATTGTTAAGGACACCGTCGAGAATCGCGGGAAAATTCTGGTGCCGACATTTGCCGTGGGACGCGCCCAACTGTTGACGGGGCTGCTCGGCTGGATGTTTCGGCGGAAGAAGGTTCGACCGTTCCCGATTTTCCTTGATAGCCCGATGGCCATTGAGGCGATGAACATTTACGTGCGTCATCGCGAATTGTTCGACGAGGCCATGACCAAATTCGTCGCCGAGAGGCCGCTGCGCGAAGATTTGAAGACGATGACCCTCAGTGCGACCGCTGAGGAGTCCATGAAAATCAATGAGGTGTCGGGACCGTGCCTGATTATGGCTGGCGCGGGAATGTGCAACGCCGGACGAATTCTCCATCACCTGAAGCAGAATCTCTGGAAGCCGGACACGCATGTGCTGATTGTCGGTTATCAAAGCCGCGATTCGTTGGGCCGTCGTCTGGTGGAAGGTGACAAACTGGTGAGCATCCACGGCGAGAAGGTGGCGGTGAAGGCACAGGTCCACACGCTCGGCGGGTTCAGCGCGCATGCGGGTCAAACGGATTTGCTGACGTGGTTCAGCGCCATTGCACCGGCCAAACCTCGGGTGATTCTGACGCACGGCGAAGATCGTCAACGGGAAACGCTGGCGAAAAAGATCAAACAGCAATTCAAGCTCTCTTCCCAGTTGCCCGCGATGGGCGAGACGATTGAACTTTAGCCGGCGTCGGGAACTCCCGAGCACATGTTTGTCAGTGCGAAGAACAAGGTCGCGGCGCTACTCGTCCTGCTGGCGTTGATCCTTGTCCCTGCACCTTTGTTGCCGCCACTGGCCCTCGCCGGAAAGGTGCAAGCCATCTTCGGCATCGGTTGGAAGAGTGCCTATCTCATGGCGGCCATCGGATTGCAGGTCGTGCTTTATGGCTCGCTTGGGGTGGTGGCGTCATTTGCGGTCGGGGCGGCAAAGGAGCGCCGGGGACGTTGGATGCAATTGCTGGTGGTGCCGCTGGTGGTCGTCGGAATCGCCATTGCGGTGCGGTCATTGAAGCTGGGTCATGTGCCGATGCTGGCCAACGCCGCAGTGCCGATTGTCGCTTGTGTGTTGGGCATGCTCATCGGGTTGGGTTTTCGTCAGCACGGGTGGCGAGTAACCCTGGGTTCGATGTTGGTTCTGAGTAGCGGGATGTTGTGGGCCTATTGGCCGGGAGTTTCTTCGGACTTGGGGCGCGCGACAGAGATGCAGTTGCGGCGCATTGCGGAGGCAGCGTCGCGTCTTCCGAATGGTGAGGAACGATTCGGTGTTTTGTTGCAAACGGTGTTCGCGCCAATGCCCGCGGCTTCAACCCGTCCTTCGGCGGTGGAACACAACCGGGCCGCCATTCTGGCGCTTGGGATTGCCGTCGGTCACGAACGGTTATCGCGCTACGTCGGGTTGAATCGCAATAGCGAGCTGGTGCGAATGGCGGTCGGCGTCCGGTCCGGCACCACTTTGCGCGGACGCGATGATTGGGCGCGACACTATTGTCTGAGCGCTGCACTGGCCGTGGTGGAGAACCCGTTCGTCAGCGACGCCGGTGGCTTGATCAAGGAAGAACTCGATGCGCTGACGCACGGCAGTGGATTTTCCTTTGGCGATTTGGCGGCGGATCGAGCCGGCGTGCGGTTTGCGGAAGCGGCCACGCAGTCAGAAAAAGCTGCCGATGCCATGCAGGTTCGGTTGGGAAACGGGTATACGGTCGACGACTTTTTCCCGAAGATTTCCGATTTGCCGGAGAATCTTACCCTGGAACAATTCCGCCAGGATTACGGTGGTGTCGGATCGCAACGCTATCGCGAGACGTTCAGAGAGATTGAGACGCGCTTAGATGCTTGCGCAGCGCTGGCGTTGCCATGACCATCGGCAGGGCGCGCTCAGAACACCATGACAGACGACCACATCAAATCGTCGAAGCGAGTGCTTGAACCGCACGAACGCATTTCCGAAGTGCTGTTCGGACTGATTATGGTGCTGACGTTTACCGGTTCGTTGAGTATCGCGACGGCTGACCGCGGCGAAGTTCGCACGATGCTCATCGGCGCGCTGGGTTGCAATCTGGCGTGGGGCATCATTGACGGCATTCTGTATCTGATGGGTTGTCTGGCCGAGAAAGGCCGAAGCCTGGCCGCCTATCGAGCTTTACGTCAGGCAACCGATCCGGTGAAAGGACAGAAGATTGTGGCGAATGCGCTGCCGCCGCTCGTTGCATCGGTTGTCCAGCCGGCCGAGCTGGAGACGTTACGTCAGCGGTTGCAACAATTGCCCGAACCAGCCGAACGGGCCCGTTTGAGTGCGCGCGACTGGACCGGAGCTTTGGGAGTGTTTCTGTTGGTCTTTCTCTCGACGTTTCCGGTCGCGCTGCCGTTTATCTTTATGGAGAAAGTCGCTTTAGCAATGCGGGCGTCGAATGGCATTGCCGTCGTGATGTTGTTTATTGCCGGTGTGGCCTACGGGCGCGGAGTCGGACGGTCGCCCTGGGGATTTGGCATTGGCATGGTGGTGTTAGGCGTAATTCTGGTTGCACTCACCATGGCGCTTGGGGGTTAAGGATGTTTCGGCTGACGAATGTTTTAGTAACTGCGGCGCTCCTGTTCACGTGCCGAACCTGGGGTGAACCAGCCACTGAGTCTAAAACCAACACGCCGTCGCTTTTCTTTTCCGACGAAGATGGCTGGCTCGATGTAGGCGGATTCCTTGATGAGAAATACGGCTTTCTCCCCATCGTGATGCCGATAACCGAACCCGCGGTGGGTTACGGTGCGGCTGGAGGATTGGCTTTCATCAGCAAGCCATTGGGCGAAGCGGCGGCGGGTTTCAGTCGGCCCAACTTCACGATCGTCGGCGGCATGGGCACCGGGAACGGCTCCTGGGGCGCGGTGGCCGGAGATGTGCGCCACTGGCTGGAGGACCAGCTTCAAACGGTGACGGGTGTGATTTACTCTTCGGTGAATCTGGATTTTTACGGCATCGGTGAGGACAGCGTTCTAGCCAACAATCCCTTGCGGTATAATCTCGAACCCAAGGGCATCCTGTTGCAGGGCAAATACCGGATTGCGAAGTCGCGATTCTGGGGTGGCCTCAGTTACGCCTTTGCAAGCACAGACGTGAGCTTCGATGCGCCGGCGGGCACGCCAGGGTTGCCTGATTTCCAGAATGAATCGAATGTCGGCGGACTCACGCCATCGCTGACGTTTGATAGTCGTGACAACATCTTCACGCCGAATCATGGTTCGTTTGTGGAGGTCACGGCAGGGCTGTTCAGTGAGGCATTGGGCGGCGACGGTGAATTTCAGCGCGTGAGGCTCACGGCGCTGCACTATGTCCCGCTGCATTCCAAACTTTACCTTGGCCTGCGTGGGGACATGGCGGCAAGCTTTGGTGACGTGCCGTTTTACATGCGCCCCTTCATTTACATGCGCGGTGTGCCGGCCATGCGTTATCAGGGACAGGAGACGGCGCAGATTGAAGCCGAACTTCGCTGGCAATTCTGGAAGCGATTCAGTTTGGTCGGCTTTGTCGGAGCGGGCGCGGCGTGGAACGATCTGGCACAGTTCGATAATGTGGAATCAGTGGTGGCGGGCGGCACGGGCTTCCGTTACGAAATCGCTCGCAAGTACGGAATCCACCTCGGCATGGACGTTGCCTTCGGACCGGATGATCCGGCGATTTATGTTCAAGTGGGAAGCGCATGGTCACGCCCATGACAACGACGCTATGATCCGACTGCTGCGAATAACGGCTCTTGCTTTGGGAATTGCTCCAATTGCAGCGTCAGGTCAATCGACCAACGCCGTTCCACTGGAATCCTCCAACTCTTCCGTTGAAGAATCTGCCGAACCTGGCTGGTCCTTTTCCGCATCGGTTTACACCTACATTCCGCCGGACGACAGCGCGTATGCCCAGCCGACGGTGACCGCCGATCGCGACTGGCTTCATCTTGAAGCGCGTTACAACTACGAAGCGTTGAAGACGGGTTCAATCTGGGTAGGCTACAACTTTTCCGGTGGCGAAAAGCTGGCCTGGGAACTGACACCAATGCTGGGTGGCGTGTTCGGTGATACCACCGGCATTGCGCCGGGCTACAAAGGCTCGCTGAGTTGGTGGAAGCTGGAGCTCTACAGTGAAGGGGAATACGTGTTCGACACCGGAGATTCATCCGAGAGCTTCTTCTATAACTGGTCGGAGTTAACGCTGTCGCCGGTGGACTGGTTTCGCTTTGGGCTCGGGACGCAACGCACGAAGGTTTACGAGACGGATCACGACCTTCAACGCGGATTGCTGGTGGGTTTCACTTTCCGAAAAGTTGACCTGACGACTTATGTCTTCAACCCGGATGACAGCGATCCGACAGTGGTCGTCGCGGCTGGCTTCAGCTTCTGAATCTCGAGTTGCTGACTCACGCTAAGATCGCCAGCAACCAGGCTGCTTTCGGCCTCATCTCAGGGTTTTATCCTACGTTTCAGGCTTGCTCCGATGCATCCCCTTGGCAGTGAGACGCTGCTTGGCAATCGACATGCTTTTTGCAGGGCCTAACTAGTTCCATGTCGTACCCGGGTTGGATTGTGTCTCAGGGCGATACAGTAAAGAACAAAAATGATGAGCGCGAACGCGTCGGTGGATCCAAAGACGGTATTCCTGGTGGAGGATGATTCGTCGTCGGTAGATTTATACAGTAATCGATTGGCGCAGGCTGGATTCAAAACGGCCTCGATACTCGATGCCGGCGAGGCACGGGAGGCGTTGCCGAACCTTGCGGCTGATTTGTTCATTGTTGACCTGATGTTGCATAAGCCCGGCGGCGTGCAGTTGCTGGAAGCGATTCGTCTGGATTCCCGTCACAAGGACACGCCCATCCTCGTCTTGTCCAATGCTTATCTGCCGGAACTCTCTCAAAGGGCATTACGCGCCGGGGGGAGCAAGTCGAAGGCGTTGCCCCGGTCGGAGTGCACTTCGTCGGAATTGATTTCCATGTCCCGTTCCTTGCTCGGGATTGGAAACAGCAAGGCTGGCGGTGAGTTGCTTTTGACCGTTGATCCCAATTCAACGGAGGAATTGCGAGAGCAACTGCTCAAAGCCGGTCGTGATGAGGTCTCGGCTGTTCGTGAACTCATCACGAAATATTCTCGAGTCGGCGGATCGGAACAGGGCAAGGAATGTTTGAATCAACTTTACCAGCGCATCCGCTCGCTCAACACGCGGTCGACTCTTGCGGAATGCGGAAAGGTCGCGCGACTCACCGGCGCCGTCGAAGCGATGCTCTTCGACCAGTTGTTCCGGGCGAAGACTCCATTAAGCCCTTCTTCGATTCAAACGTTGGTTCAGTCCATTGATTGTCTGGACCGTTTGTTCGAAAGCCGAGACTTGGGTCCGGCGGCTTCCAGAGGGAGCGTGCTGCTGGTGGATGACGACCAGCTCTGCAACATGGGCAATGAGGTGGCGTTGAAGCGAGCCAACTACGACGCCGCGATCGCCACGGATGCCAGCTATGCACTTTATATCATCGGCGAATTCACGTTCGACCTGATCGTGCTCGACATCGACATGCCGGGAATGAACGGCCTCGAACTGTGCAAGCGGCTGCGCAACGTGGAGCATCACAAGCACACGCCCGTCATATTCGTCACCTCTCACAGTGACTTCCAGAATCGGGTTCAAAGTCTCCAGAGTGGCGGGGATGATTTGATTTCCAAACCGATCTCGCCCCTGGAACTGATCGTCAAAGCGACCGTGCTGCTGCTGAGCAACAGCCGGCCACCGATTCCGGATACGCCCCCGCGTTACCGCAGTAAAGCAGTAAAGCCCGCCGAAACAGCGAAGAGCAATGCCAACGGCTCAGGTGTCCAGGGGAAGTCGGGTGCCGGAAAAGGATCAACAGACGGCAAAGGGAGTTCGTTGCCAACGAGCGTGGGTGAACGACTGAAGCTGCTGAAGGAGGCGCTCGCCGATGAAACCCGGCGCCGAGAGGAAGTGGAGCAGTTGGCGGCGGAGAATGCAAAGCGTCGCCAGATGCTCGAGGCGGCGATTGAGGAGAATCAACAGTCGCAGATAAAGTTTCAGCAACTGGCGGAGGAATACCAGAAGGAGGCGGCGGCACACGCGGGAGAGCCCGAAACACCAAATCGAGCGGGGCGAAGACGCGCGTTAATGGACCTTAGCACCTTCGTTTCCGACAAGCTTTTCAAGCTGAAGCAGGCATTGGCTGAGGAGACCAAACGTCGCCAGGCGCTCGAACAGCAAATTGCCGAGAATGCGGAGCGGCGGGCGGAGTTGGAAGCAGCTCTCGATGAAATTCAGGGTGTTGAAGAGGCGTTCGGACGGGAACTGGCGGCCGCCGAGAACCCGGCGCAATTGAAGCAATTGCAAGACGCTTTGGCGGAGAGCCAAAAAGCGCGTCAAGCCCTGGAAGAGGAACTGGAAGCCACCCGAATCGAACTGGTTCAACTCAAGGACAGCCAGGCCGCCAGGGAACTGGAGCTGGAAGAGAAGACGAAGGCGTTGGAAGCCGGTCGGGCGGCGGCGGAGGAAAGGGTCATCTCGTTGAACGAGGCGCTCGCGACGAAGGAACTCACGGCGGCGCGGCAAAGCGAATTGGAAGCAGAACTGGCCGAGCAAATTCGGGTGCTGGCGCAGTTGCGGTTGGAATTGGAAGATGTCAAGAAGGAGCGCAAGACCCTCGAAGAAAGTCACGCGACCGAACACTTCCGGTTAATGGCGCAGCAGGAGAAGTTGAGTGCGGCTCAGGGCGAAGCGGCCCAAAAGGTTGGCAAGCTGCAAGACGAACTGTTGCTCGAGGTGGAACGGCTGGACGCGCTCCGGAAGCAGGCTGCGGAACACGCTCAATTCCGGGATCAGATCAAGGCGGCTCTGGCCGAGAACGATCACATCAAGAGGGCGCTGCAGCGAGAGGTTGAGGCATCCATCAACGCGAAACGTCGTGGTGAGCTTGAGGCTGAATTGGCCGAAAGCAAACAAGCTCAATCGAAATTGCGCCAGGAGTTGGAAGAAGCGCAGAAGCAACTCAACTTCCTTGCAGAGCAGAATTCAGCCTCGCGGCAGGCCGAGCTGGAAGAGCAGGCAAAGCAACTGCAGGCCGCCTATGCCGACGTGGAGCAGCAGGTCAAGCGGTTGAACGAAACGCTGGGCGAGGAGACGTGGCGTCGGGAAATCGCGGAGCAGAATGCGACCGAGTTGGGCAAGCGTCGAAGCGAACTTGAGGCGCAACTCGAAACTTTGCAGCAGCAATTGGAAGAGACCCGCAAGCAACAGGAGGCCGAACAGGAAGCTTCGCGAGCGGAACAATCCAAAATTGAAGCTCGGACGAAGGAACTGGAAGCGGCCCAGGCGGCGGTGGAGCAGCAGGTCCGTCAATTGACGGAAACGTTGAACGAAGAAAAGCGCCGTCGCGAAGGCGCCGAGCAGCAGGCCGATGAGTTCGGCAAACGCCGCGCCGACCTTGAAGGCGAATTAAGCCGATTGCAGCAGCAGTTGGAGGAAGCCAGAAAGCAGCAGGAAGCGCAGTTGCAGCAATCACAGGCCGAGCGATCAAAAATCGAGGCGCGGACTCAGGAGTTGCAGGCCGCCCAGGCCAAGGTTGAAAAGCAGGTTGCCGAACTGACTGAATTACTCACTCAGGAAACCAAACGCCGTGAAGGCGCGGAGCAACAGGCATCAGAATTTGGGAAACGCCGCAACGATCTCGAGACGGAGTTGTCTCGTCTCCAGGAGCAGCTAACTCAGGCACGTAAGCAACAGGAAGCGCAACGGAAGGCTTCACAGGAAGAGCAGTCGAAGATCGAAGCGCGGACACAGGAGTTGCAGGCGGCGCACGCGTCGGTTGAGAAGCAGGTGCGGCAATTGACGGAAGCGTTGGCCGAAGAAGCGAAACGTCGCGAAGGCGCGGAGCAGAAGGCCGGTGAGATTGGCAAGCGACGCAGTGAACTCGAAACGCAATTGGGAGCGGTAGAGCGCGACCTGGCGGCGGCGCGCGCGCAACAGCAAGCTCAGGAAGAAAAGGCACGCGCCGAGCAAACGAAGCTGCAGGCGCGAGTGCAGGAGCTTCAAGCCATCCAGACGACGGTTGAGGAGAGAATCAAGGCGCTGGTGGAGGCGTTGGCCGCCGAAACCAAACGGCGGGAGGAAGCGGAGCGCCGGGTTGCCGAATTAACGAAGCGCGAAAGTGAGTTGAACGCCGAGTTGGAGGACAACCGGCAGACGCAGGCGAAACTCACCAAAGAACTTGAACAGGCCCGGGAAGAACTGGGCTCACAGCAGAAGAACTCTGGCAGTCAGCAGAGCAAGCTCAAGGCGCGAACGAAGGAACTGGAGACTGCCCTTTCTCAGGCCGAAGCAGAAAACAGGCGTTTGACCCAGGCGTTGTCCGAGGAAACCAAGCGACGCGAGGGGGTTGAGCATCAGTCAGAGGAAGAGCGTCGCGTGCTGAAGGCTGAACTGGAGAAGAATCAAAAGGCTCAGGCGACGCTTGAAAAGGAACTTGCCGAGGCCCGAAGAAATCTTGAGGCAGCCGAAAAGAGTTCGCAGCACGGGCAAACCGAACTCAAGTCGCGGATCGAGAAGCTGCAAGCTG
>DASUGI010000412.1:0-16152 GCA_036274115.1 Verrucomicrobiia bacterium | reverse complement strand
AGACCGCCGAGCAATTCGTCGTTCACCGGCTCGATGATTTCTTCCGGCCTGCGGAGGGTCATCTTTTGCGCGAGCGACCGGTTTTCGCACCATTCGAGCGCGGTGTCGTTTTCCTCGAAGGGGGTGAACAGGGAATCCGTCTGCTCCTTCAGCTTCGCCTTCATGAACCGTCGGAGGCCGGGCCGCGGTTGGGTTCGGCGGGATTCACAGCAAGGTGGAATGAATCTGGAGTGAGATTGGCAACGCGCCCGTAGCGCAGACTGGTAGTCTGCCGTGTCGCAGGTTGGCAACCTGCGACACGGGGGACTTGCCGGCTGCCAGTCGGCGATACAGCAGACAAGCTGTCTGCGCTACGTCCGTTCTGAAGCTTGAGAATTCTTCCCGAAATAGTTTCAATGCCGGCGCATGATGCCTTCTGAATTCGGTCCGTACCGGCAACTCCTCAAGCGCACCCGGGAGATTTCGTTCCTGAACAGTTCCGCCACCGTGCTGAACTGGGATCTGGAAACCTATCTCCCTTCAAAGGCCGTGCCCTTTCGAGCGGAACAACTCGCTTATCTCGGCGGAACAGCGCATCGGAAGTTCACTTCAGCGAAGATGGGACAACTCATCTCCGAGTGTGAACAACAGGCGTTTCCCGCCGAGTCTGAAGCTGCCGCCAACGTGCGCGAATGGCGGCGCAGTTACAATCGCGCCACGAAAATTCCGTCGCGCCTCGTGGAAAAAATGGAGCGCACCAGAGCGCTCGCGCGGGAAGCCTGGCGTAAGGCGCGCGAGCAATCCAAGTTCCGCCTCTTCCGACCGCACCTGGAAAAGATCCTCAAAGTCACCCTCCAGTTCGCCGGGCATTGGGGTTATCAGGAATCCGCCTATGACGCCCTGGTGGAGGGCTACGAAACCGGCGTAACGGCAAAACAGCTCCGCGCCTTGTTCGCCGAGTTGCGGCCCGCCATCGGTTCGATTCTCGGACCGGCTCGCGAGAAGTTCGCCGGGATTCCAGAAAATTATTTGCACGGTCATTATCCGATTGCGGCACAACAGGCCTTCAATCGTAAAGTGGCTGAAGCAATTGGCTTTGATTTCAACGCGGGCCGCATTGATACGACGACGCATCCGTTTTGTGAAACGCTCGGCCCGCGGGATTGCCGGCTCACGACGCGTTACGACGAAAGCAACTTTGCGCAATCGCTCTACGGCATTCTGCACGAGGCCGGGCACGGACTTTACGAGCAGGGATTGCTGGAGGAACACTTCGGCACGCCGATGGGGGCGGCGGTTTCGCTCGGCATTCACGAGTCGCAGTCGCGCCTCTGGGAGAACCACGTGGGGCGCAGTCGTGCGTTTTGGGAACACTGGCATCAAACCGCGTGCGGATATTTCCCGGACCTCAAACGCTTTTCGCCGGAGCAAATCTACGCGGGCGTGAATCGGGTCGCGCCGTCGTTCATTCGCGTGGAAGCGGATCAAGTCACTTACGATCTGCACATCATGCTGCGATTCGAGATCGAGATGGAGCTCGTGGAAGGACGGCTCAAGGTGGTCGACGTCCCCGCACGATGGAATGAAGCGTTCGAGAAACTGTGTGGTCTCAAAGTAACCAGGGACTCGGATGGCTGTCTGCAGGACATTCATTGGTCCATCGGCGTCCTGGGATACTTTCCGACCTACACGCTGGGCAATTTGAATGCCGCACAACTGATGCATCGCGCGTTGGCAGAGCAGGGGGCTTTGGCCGGCGAACTGGCGCGCGGGGAATACTCGGGTCTGTTGCGTTGGCTGCGCGCGAAAGTTCACCACGCCGGGTCGCGTCAGCGTCCGCAGGAATTGATGCAGCGGGCGACGGGCGAATCAACCCGGACCCGTTACCATCTCGATTACTTGCGACAAAAATTTGTGAAAGCAAGGGGTGTTTTTGAATCCGGCGGCGGTCAAAGCTGGCGGGCTTGACCTGCGGTCACTGATGCGTGAGTCAACTAGCGCGGGGTCGACGTTCCGTTTCTCGTTGCCCCCATCATTTCCAACACCGCCGCGGTCATGGAGAGGACGGACGTCTTTAACGTGGGTTCGGGAACCGGTGCGAAGGTGGCCGAGTGATTTGAGGGGACGGGCACGCCCGAGCGTTCGCTTTCGGAGAACCGGTCCCAAGCGGTCGCCCCGACCCACCATAAACAGATGGGCACGTGTTCCGGAGTGCGTCCGAATTCCGAGAAATCTTCACCGCCGGGCGCGGGAGGCGTCAGTTTAACGCGCGAATCGCCCAACCATTCCTTGAAGGCGGCGGTGAGGCGGCGCGTGAGAAAGACATCGTTCACCGTCGCGGGCACGGACTCGGGCGTGACCGTCACGACCGGCAACCGGTCTTCCGGAACGCCCGCGGCCTGGGCGGTGCCTTTGCAAATCCGGCGAATGGACTCGATCAACTGGGCCATGACTTTTTCGTCGAAGGCGCGCAGCGTCAGTTCCAGTTTTACCTCGTCCGGAATGATGTTGCGTTTCAAGCCGCCGTGGATGGTGCCCACCGTCAGCGCGGCAGCCGTGCCGGGTTTGAGTTCGCGACTGACAATCGTCTGGAGCGCGAGAACAATCTGTGACGCGATCACGATGGGATCTTTGGTCGTGTGCGGCGCCGAGCCGTGTCCGCCCACGCCGCGTACCAGAATGTCCACCGAGTCGACACTGGCCAGAAACGGTCCTTCGCCGTAGCCGACCATTCCGGCGGGCAAAAGGGAACTGACGTGCAGGGCGAGAGCGTAGTCCGGTTTGGGAAAGCGCGAATAAAGGTGGTCTGCCAGCATGGCGCGAGCGCCACCACCCACTTCTTCCGCGGGTTGAGCGACCATCACCAGGGTGCCGGACCATTTGTTCTTTAGTCCCGCCAGCACACGCGCGGCGCCAATCAGGCTGGTCACGTGGGCGTCGTGCGCGCATCCGTGCATGGCCGGGTGCTCCTTGCCGTCCACGTCCTTCACGAGGCCAGTGCTCGCGTAAGGCAGTCCTGTGTCTTCCTTGATGGGGAGACCATCCATGTCTCCCCGAACCAAAACAGTTGGTCCCGGGCCATTGGTGAGCACGCCTACGACACCGGTTCTGCCAACGCGTTCGGTGACGGAGAATCCCAGCTTGCGAAATTCCCGGGCGACGAGGTGCGCCGTGTTCGTCTCCATGAAAGACAGTTCCGGATGGGCGTGCAGGTTGGTGTAGATGCTGAAGAGGGATGAGTATTCAGCCTCAACGCGCGCCATGACCGCTTGCTTCAATCCGCTTGATAAAGCCGGCGCGGCGATAACGCGCAAACCTGCCAGAGCAATCCCGAGTGCGAGAATGGCTTTCATGATTTCAGCGGGGTTGGTTTAGCCGTTGCCTGGGGCAAAGTCGAGCTTGGAGGCTCTGGTAACCGTAGCGTCAGGCCGTCGTAGCGCAGAGTTTCACTCTGCTGTATCGCGGATTTGCAATCCGCGGACGGTGGTTTAGCTCGTGGGCTCACGAACCTGCGGACGCCTTGCCGAATAAAATTCGGCGATACGGCAGAGTGAAACTCTGCGCTACGATCAGTCATACCGGTCTGGCGCAGAGCGCGGAATGAACGGCCCCTCCCACTTTTCTGGATTTTTTCTGTAACGTTTTCTCGTTTTTGCTTCTGAGAAAACTGTATGAATCAGGACGAAGCAAGTTCAGCGAATCCAAACATGCCAAAGAAATGTCCCCAATGCGGGGCAACATTACCCGCGGGAGCGCTCGAAGGGCTGTGTCCCGCGTGCCTGCTGCAACAGGGTGTGACCGCGGAAACCGGCCCGGAAACCACGCCGTTCCAGCCGCCGACCGTGGAGGAGGTGGCGCGGCTGTTCCCGCAATTGGAGATTCTTGGTTTTATCGGCAAGGGCGGGATGGGCGCGGTTTACAAAGCGCGTCAACCGGCGCTGGATCGGTTGGTTGCCCTGAAGATTCTTCCGCCCCAGGTAGCGAATGGCTCTTTCGCCGAGCGCTTCAATCGCGAAGCCCGCGCGCTGGCCAAACTCAGTCATCCCAACATCGTGGCCGTCCATGAATTCGGTCAGGTGAACGGGCTGCCATTCTTCATCATGGAATACGTGGATGGCCTGAATCTCCGCCAATTGGAGCGCACGAAGAAGCTGTCCGCCCGTGAAGCGTTGCAGATTGTGCCGCAGATTTGCGAGGCGCTGCAGTTTGCGCATGACGAAGGCATCGTCCATCGCGACATCAAGCCGGACAACATACTCATCGACAAAAAGGGGCGGGTGAAGATTGCCGACTTCGGCATCGCCAAACTCATGGGCGGCGAGACCGAGCCGGATTTGACGGCAACGAAAGGCGTTATCGGCACGCCGCATTACATGGCGCCCGAGCAAGTGGAGAAACCGGAAACCGTGGATCATCGCGCGGACATTTTTGCGTTGGGCGTGGTGTTTTATGAAATGCTGACCGGCGAGTTGCCAATTGGGAAGTTTGCGCCGCCGTCAGTGGGTCGGTTGGAAGTGGACGTGAGGCTCGATGAAGTGGTGCTGCGCGCATTGGAGAAAAAGCCGGAGTTCCGCTATCAGCAGGCGAGCCAGGTGAAGACGGCGGTGGAGACGATTGCCAGCGGGGGCCACGCTGGAGCAGGACAATCGGCCCCTCCACCGCCGGACCCTGACACGGTGGTGCAAGCCATCCTCGCCCGGGACTACACGTTGAGCATTCGCGGTTGTCTCCGACGCGGCTGGTGGTTGGTGCGAGGTAATTTCTGGCCCATCGTCGGTATCAGCGCGTTGATTTGGGTGTTGTTGAGTCTGGTGCATTCGGCGGGAATTGTGATCGTGTCGGGCGGCGAGCGCGCGAATGGCGGAGGTTCGATTTTGGGGTTGCTGGTGAGCGGACCGTTGTACGGCGGACTGTATTTGTATCTGCTGCGAAGAATTCGTGGCCAGCCGGTGACCATCGAGACGGCGTTTTCCGGATTCAGCAGCCGCTTCCTGCATTTGTTCCTCGGCAGTTTCGTGAGCCTCTTGCTGACGGGGCTGGGTTTTTTGTGCCTGATTGTGCCGGGGATTTATCTCTGGGTGGCGTGGTCGTTCACGTTGCCGTTGATAATCGACAAGCGGCTCGATTTTTGGAGTGCCATGGAACTAAGCCGCAAGATGGTGACGCGCCATTGGTGGAAGCTGTTCGCTTTCTCGCTCGTGTTGATGCTGCTTTACGTGGCGGGATTCCTGGCGTTCTGTCTGGGTCTGTTTATCGCCGCGCCAATTGCCATGGCGTCGCTGATGTACGCTTACGAGGATATTTTCGGCGCCACGGGTAGCGTGGTGGAGCAGCCCGCGAGCGTGGTTGGGCCACACGGCACGGCGATAGTTGGAGACACTCCCGTCAAGCCGGCTGCCAGCGGCGGTTGGAAGCCGGCGACGGTGATTGGCCTGGTGGCCGCCACTTTCGTGATTTTTGCCACCATCGCCTTTGCTTTTGCCAATTGGGCCCGACAACGGGAGCGACGTGCCTTCGAACACGCCGTGGCGGCTCAGGAAGCGGCGCGAGTGGCGCGGGCGGAGGTCGTGCAATTCTCGTTTGGGCTGGTGATCGAACAGGTCATTCAGGAACGAACAGCGGCGATGAATCAGTTTCTTGATCTCGATACTTCGAAACTGGCGACGCCCCCGCCGGAGCTGGTTGCCGCTTTGGCCGACAGTGGCGGCCGGGAAGAGCGATTTTGGAATGCGCTCGACATCGCACCCGATACCGAGCGCTTTCGCTATATTGCCTGGCTGCGTGAGAGTGGCATCGACCTGCTGTTCGCGGGCGAGGAGGAGCTTGTTGCCTTTGATGCTTTGGTCGCACCCGCGCACGGCGGCGATTCAATGAATTGGAATGATTGGGAAAGCATCAGTCCGGAACAGGTGTCGCAGGCAATCGACGTGTTGGAGTGGCATCGGCGCGTCGCTGAGGCTCAGAAGAGCGGTGAGCCAATGCCGGCGGCTCCGGAGCAGGGAGGCATCGTCAACTCGGCGCCGCAGCTTGAATCGCAATTCAGCGGGGGACCGAAGGTTAATCTTTTGGCGCGGGAACAATCAGCAATATGGCTTTTCAAAACGCGCGAAGGCAAAAAAGGTGTGCTGGAAATCCTGGAATTCACGGATGACCCGAGAGCGGTGAAGGTCCGTTACAAGTTTGTCGAATCGAATGCCGCGCAATTGACCAAACTGGAGAATTTGCGAAATCGCCTGGAAGCAGCCGTCAGCATCGTGGGTAACACGGAGCGCGACGCGGCGTTAGGCAAGGTGGCTCAGGACGCGGCCCGGGCCGGGGAGGTGAAGATTGTTAAGGACGCCTTGCAATCAATCATTGGCAGCGAAGAACGGGACCAGACCGCCCTTGCGTCCGTGCGATTATTGGCTCAGGCTGGCTTGAGAAAACCGGCGATAGAAATCGCGAAGTCCATTGCCGGAACGGAGCGGCGCGATTTGGCGCTGTCCGAATTGGCCCAGTAAGCAGCGGCGATCTGTTGAGCTCGGAAGCCTCAGTTCAAACCACGCTGGCGCGTGGCGATATCTTCGCCACCACGCATTGGACGGCCGTCCTCGCGGCGGGTGAACGCAATTCGCAACAGGCAGACGTGGCTTTGGAGGAGCTTTGTCGCACCTACTGGTATCCGCTCTACGTGTATGTCCGTCGGCAAACTTCCACGCGCGAAGACGCCGAGGATTTGACCCAGGCTTTCTTCGCGCGCTTCCTGGAAAAGAACTACCTGTCGCAAGTTGCCAGCGAGCGGGGGCGCTTTCGCGCCTTTCTGCTCGCGGCACTGAAACACTTTCTCGCCAACGAATGGGATCGCGCCAATCGCCAGAAGCGCGGTGGCGGGCTGGCGACCGTGCCGCTCGATTGGCAAAACGCCGACACGCGCTATCAAATTGATCCGCCGGACCATCTCAGCCCGGATAAGCTCTACGATCGTGCGTGGGCGGTGACGGTTCTCGAACGAGTGTTGGCCCGTTTGCGCGACGAGAGTGTGTCTGATGGGAAAGGGGAGTTGTTTGACCAACTGAAGCCGTTCCTGATGGTTGGCAAAGGAGCAATTCCCTACGCACAAGTCGCTGCGTCGTTGAAGCTGACTGAAGGAGCGGTGCGCGTGGCGGTGCACCGGCTGCGCGGGCGTTATCGGGAGTTGCTGCGCGATGAAGTGCGGCAAACGATTTCTGATCCCGCGCAAGTAGAGGAAGAAATGCGAGCGTTGTTCAGCGCCTTTGCGGAATGATTGGGACGCGCCGAATCCACATTGCGCTGCACGGTGTGACTGAAAGTGAGCGTAGCGCAGATTTTTCAATCTGCCATATCGCCGAATTTCATTCGGCACGGTGTCAATTCTGCCACGCGTGTTGAAGTTGGTGGGCGTAGCGGATTGGAAATCCGCGATACAGCAGATTAAAAATCTGCGCTACGCCTCGGATATTGCCCCTCACTGTCAGTCCTACTCCCACTGTTTGCGACCTGGTTCTCGCAGCGCGAGGAACCACTACCTTTGAGGAAAAGGCTTTTCACCGGGCGAAAGTTACGGCAGCGTGACGCTCCGTATGGCGCAAGCGACACCGCCTGGCAATCCTGAATCGTTCAAACCCTACATCCCTGCCTCCGCCGCTCCACGCGAATTCACGGTGCGGGCTCTTATCACGGGCACGCTGCTGGGAGTCATTTTTGGAGCATCATCGCTTTACCTGGTTTTGAAAGTGGGGCTGACCGTTAGCGCCTCCATTCCCGTGGCAGTGATCTCCCTCGCCCTGTTTCGACTATGGTCGAAGTTCGGCGGGCGGGATGCGACGATTCTCGAGAATAACATTGTTCAAACCGCTGGCTCGGCTGGTGAATCCATCGCGTTCGGGATCGGCGTCACCATGCCGGCCATTTTGATTCTCGGTTTCGATCTTGAAATCTTCCGCGTCACCATGGTGGCTGTCCTCGGTGGATTGTTGGGCATTTTGATGATGATCCCGTTGAGGCGTGCGCTCATTGTCGCTGAACACGGTAAATTAAAATATCCCGAGGGCACGGCTTGCGCTGAAGTGCTGAAAGCCGGCGCGGATGCCGAATCACGCTCGCTGGCGGAAGCGCATCAGCCGTCGAAGAAAAGTATCAGCGCGGACGTTCCCAGCGGAGCGACGATTTTCACGGGCTTCGGATTGGGACTACTCTACAAGACGGCAATGTCGGCCTTTCGCCTCTGGAAGGATACGCCGGAGAAAGTCCTTGGTGCGCCACTGAAAGGCGGCGCGGTGGCGAGCGAGATTTCTCCGGAGCTGTTGGGCGTTGGTTACATCATCGGACCGCGCATCGCTTCGATCATGATGGCGGGTGGTGTGTTGGGTTACCTGGTGGTGATTCCGATGATCAAATTCTTCGGTGAAGGTATGACGGGTGTGCTTTCACCGGGCACGAAACCAATCGCCGACATGAGTCCGGGCGATATGCGGAGCGCGTATCTCCTTTACATTGGTGCAGGCGCCGTGGCGGCTGGCGGGATAATCAGCCTGGTGAGATCGCTGCCAACCATCATTCACGGCGTGAAATCCGGGCTGTCTGATTTCAAGAAGGCGGCTACCGCGCATGCGTCGGTTCTGCGCACCGAGCGCGACCTATCCATGAAATTCGTCGCCGTCGGCATCGGGGCACTTGTGGTGGCGATCTTATTGTCGCCAAAGCTGGAAATGAATATCGTCGGCGCAATTCTGATCGTAGTGTTCGGCTTTTTGTTCGTGACCGTTTCCTCGCGGCTCACGGGAGAAATTGGTTCTTCGTCCAATCCTATCTCTGGCATGACGGTCGCCACGTTGTTGCTGACGTGTCTGATCTTTCTCATCGTGGGCTGGACTGGTGGAACGCATTACGTCACGGCACTGTCGGTGGGCGGCATTGTTTGTATCGCCGCTTCAAACGGCGGGTCTACGTCTCAGGATTTGAAGACGGGCTTTTTGGTCGGCGGAACTCCGCGGTTTCAACAGATTGCAATTCTCATTGGTGCCTTTGTGAGTGCGCTCGTGCTTGGGCCCATTTTGCTGGGGCTGAATGATGTGAAGTCCGTTTACGTACCAGCGGCCGAAGTTGCGCCTGGCTTGCATGTGCCGGCCGCTGTGAAACTGGAACACACGGAAACGCTGCCGCGTAGCCAGTTCACGAATGCGGCGACGGTTTTCAAGGTCTGGCACAAGACCGACAATGCGAGTGGCCCGGCGGGAAAATATTTGGTGGATGATTCGGGAGCGGCGGTCTGGTTGGTGGATCCGGGAATCAACGGCACTTACACCAAACGACAGGACGGCACGGAGGTGAAAAAGTTTGAAGCTCCCAAGGCGGTGCTGATGAGCTACATCATCAAGGGGATTCTTGACCGGGAACTTCCGTGGGCGCTGGTGTTGTTCGGCGTGATGATTGCGGTGACGCTGGAACTATGCGGCGTTTCATCGCTCGCATTTGCGGTTGGCGTTTATGTGCCCATCTCGAGTTCAGCGCCGATTTTTATTGGGGGAGTGATTCGGTGGCTGGTAGATCGCCACATTCGCAAGAAGCTGGACGCGCACAAGCTCTCGGAGGAAGAGCTGGTGGCTGAGGGTGACAAGAGTCCCGGTGTCTTGCTGGCGAGTGGTTACATCGCTGGTGGTGCGATTGCGGGAATCATCATTGCGTTTGTGGCGGGAGCGCTTCCAGCAGTGGATACGAAGATTGCAAACTGGGCTGCTGGAAATCCCTTTTTCGGCGGAGCGAACGCCGATGCGCTATCACTGCTGCCGTTTGCAGCCATTGCCGGGCTGTTGTATTTGGTGGGTCGCGGTGTTTTGTTGAATGGCAAGGCGAAGACATGATTCCGCCGGTTACGTCATTGAGTCGATTCAAAAGCGCCAATGTCCGAGCTATCGCCACCCGGGGCATTGGTGACGCCCAGCAGGTCGATCGGACGCGGAAGGCCGCGTTGATCAGTCGTGAGGCCAATGGCTTTGCCTTGATCAATGGCCGGGCTGCCGGACAACAAAGCCATCGTAGGGATCGCACCGCCGTTGTCTTGCGGCGAGCCGACCATCGCATTCAGCGGTGAGAGATCGTTCCCCACTAGATCGCTCGCCATCCAAACGCCGCTGCCGTTGGTGACACTCACAAGGTTGTATCCCTGACTCACCAGTGAGCCGAACACATCCGGGCCATTGGGCGCTTGTCCTCCGGCACCTAATGCATTCTGCGCAACCAGTGTGTTCACCAGGCTCACCGAGCCGGTCGTGGTGCGAATGCCGCCACCGCGAGCGATTCCCGGGGAAGCGGTCACGAGTCCCGTCCCGCCGGTACCTCTTTGAGTCGCATTACCATGGATTGTGACGCTGGCAAATTGCGCGCTCTGGCGGTTGAGGACGGCACCGCCTTCAGCATTTCCGCCAGTACCGCCCACACCTTGCAGTAGTCCGCCTTCGCCGCCATTGCCTCCGTTGCCGCCATGTGCTTGATTGACGGCGAAGGTGCAGTTCGTCGCGTTCAAGATTCCGTCGTTGCACACCGCGGCTCCGAGTCCGTGTCCGGCCGCGCCACCGGCATAACCGTTGTTGGCAGTTAGACGATCAGCTCCTCGACCTCCGTGGCCACCGCGAGCGGAGTTGAGGGCGAGCGTGCAATTGACCATAACCAACGTGCCGGCATTGTAAATGCCGCCGCCGGAACCGCTGCTTCCCGCAGCTCCATTTGCGTTGATTCCGTTGGCGCCGTTAGTTCCCGCCGCCAGGTTGGCCACTACAGCGCAATTCGAAAGAACCAGGCTGGCACGGTTCAATATGCCACCACCAACTCCATCCTCGCCACTGATGGCGACTCGAGCAAGACCGTCCCGAATGGTCAGCCCGGCGATTCTGACATTGCCGGTGCTGACGTTGAATACTCGATTGGTACTGGCACCACTCAAGGCGATGACGGTTGGGCCTGGACCTGCGATCGTGATGCTTTTATTGATCGCCAGTTCGCTATTTAAGGTGATCACGCCTTCCAGTCCCGCGGCAAATGTCACGGTGGCGTTGTTGGTGGCTGATTGAATGGCGGTGCGCAGTGAACCAAGGCCGCTGTCATTCAGGTTCACAACCTGGAATGGGTGGCCGGCACTTACTTTGGTGAGACGATAAAAGAGATTCCCGGACGGAGGGTTGACGACGATGAACCGATTGCCACCAGCGGTGTTCACCGGTTGCGGTGGGACAGTCCAATCGGCGGTGTTCAAGTTCGGATTTTGGCGCAAGTCAAAGCCCTCCGCCGAGACGGGCCAGGAGACGATGACGGTATTCGTGGGAGTGGATTGGATCGAGAGGCTGGGCGCGTTGGGTGTGGGCACTGCTGTGATGGCCCAGAAGCCGGTTTCGAGCGAATACGGGCCACCGCTGACAGTTGCGGCGGACTCGATTTCGCCAATCGTCGCGGTGAGAGAGTAATCACCGCCGGTGCTGTCGCCGCCTGGACTGATACCAAATGAGTCGAGAGAGTATTGGCTCCATGCCTTTAGTGTGCAGGTCATCGAGAGCATACACAGCACCCTGATTCGCGCCGCACCAGACGGGAGAATCGCTCTCGGTAATGGGTTAATATTCTTCATGTCAATGAAAGCAAGCGCTTGCACACGCACTTTGGGAGGGTTTGCGAAACTTCCGATAGTGGGTTAATAGACCACAATCGTAAAATAGCGGGAAACATGTATTCCAACCTCCCCGACCTCCAGTCCAACGGTGATTTTGAAACCTGTGAAATCCACAAGCACGCTATAGCTCAAGTCAGTAAACGCGATATTTGCAGTGACAGCATGATAACTGCCCGGCAAAAATGGCGTCACCACAACGAAACGATCGTCCACTTGGAATGGAAAAATTACCTGATAGGAGCTGGGGTAAGAGTGCTGATCGTACCGCAGCACCGTAATTTGCCCTCCATTGGCGCAGTACTGCCTTTCAATTGTCCCGTCTGCTCTCACCAGTGCCATTGCTTTTACCCAACCACCCTTTTCCCGACTTTGAATAGCATCGCCGCCTGCGGTTACGTTCCCTTTCACAATTAGTTCATTCTTGCCGGGATTTCCGTATGAGTACGAGTCGGCGACCAAAACGCCGCCTGCCTTCAAACCGGACGGGCTCGGCGCTGTCGGCGAATTCAGCAAGGTCAGGTATCGGTTTTGTTCAGCGCCTACTGTGCCTGTGTACAACGTTGCATTGCCACCGGTCTCCAGCGTCAGTCCGCCGCGCACATCCAGTTTGCTCGCCGGAACAGCCGTGCCAATTCCAACATTGCCCGTATCGTGCAGACGCATGAATCCCGACGGGCTTGAACCGATCAGATACTGCTCCGAAAAGAAGTTCAGCCCTCCGGCCACGGATTGGATTACCCCGCGCGCGTTGCCGGAACCAGCATCCTGCAGCGTCATCAATGGCTGGTAACCCGTGATCTTCAAAGCATCCTGCGAACCCGAGATCTCCAACCGGCTGGTGGGAGCGTCGGTGCCGAGGCCAACCTTGCCGTCAGCACGCAGCGTCATCACATTGGAAGCCACTTTGGTCCCCGGTGCGGTACGGTGGACGTAGTGGAAGGCGAGGCTGCCGCCGGTTTCCAACCCGGTGCCTTGGGCCACCTCTTGCCAGCCGTAAGTTGAGGATTGGTGATGAATGATGCCGCCGCGCCCGACCGCGCTGGGATCAGCGCGCACGTAGAGCGCGCTTCGATCGGTCCCGCCTGAGTTGATATCCATCAGGCCTTGCGGTTGGGTTGTCCCCACGCCGACGTTGCCGGTGTTGTAAAAGGTATTGGTGCCCAAGGTTGACCAGCCGCCGCCGCCGCCACCGGTTGATCCAATTGTGAGCGTGTTTCCATTCGTGGTGAGCGTGACATTGGGGCCCGCAGCGAGATTCACATTATCTTTCAAATTGTTGACGCTCTTAACCGCCGCTCCGTTGACGACACTGGCAGCAACTGCGGCTTCCTTGGCGCGAACGGCGTAGGGAGCGGACGTAAGTTCGACCCGGGGAGAAAGATTGGTATAGGTGGAAGTTCCAGTGGGGCGGACGCTGATGTCGAGCCAGCGGGCCGAGCCATTGAAGACTGACTCACCGAAATCAAGGCGGCAATTGAAGATGCCACTCTTAACCGCCACCGGACTGACGGTGATGGGCCCGCTGATGAGGTCCGCGCCCGCCTGCGAACCGTAAACCGAGAAGCGAAAGTCGTGATAACCATTGACCGGCAGTCCGAGATTGCTGAGGCGGCCCTGGAAATTGAAGGCCGTCGTTTGAGCTTGAGTTTGCCACACGGCAAACAGCCCCAGTTTAATTCCAATAATGCACAGTTTCGCAATACACGATATTCCAGGTTTCATGACGGTTTCTTTCCGGTGTCACTGATTGTTCGCTAGCCAATGCGAAATCGGTGGATGAAAGGGGCGAACAAAATGATGAAAATTGACGGATTGCGGTCCCGTTCGCACGAGCCGGAACGCAAGGTTCGTAGTAGCTGCAAGTTAAGGCAAGCCCTCGGACTGAACTTCTAGAACAATGGGCGACAGCCGCGCAGACGATATTCCTGGGAACTCCGGCCAATCCCAATCCAGCCCCATGTCTTTCAGATGGGCTCGAATCGCTCTCAAGTCCCAACGATGAATGGCCCGGGCCGAACTCGACATCGCCAAAAGTTGGGTGTCTCCATTTGCGAATCCCATGAATAACGGGACGTGACCGTGTGGGTCTTCAAGTTTCGCCAGCACCCGGCTCGTGCTGGTCTCCATGATCTTGATCGTTCCCGGGGATGTTCCCAGCGCCATCATCGTCCCATCCCGTGAAAAGGCCGGCCACGCGGTAAATCCCGGTTTGGCCGGAATGGTCTGGCGGAAAGAACACCAGGAATTGGTGGAATAGAAGCTGAAGCCGCTTTCCATGGCCACGATCAATTCGCTGCCATCCGGCGTGAAGGTTGGGAAACAACGTTGTTGGCGTTGATGCATTACGAGTTCACCGGTTTCAGTGTTCCAAACGCGCAACTCTGTTGAATGCCATCCGCTGGTCGCCAGCCATTGGCCGTTCGGACTCAAGGCAACATAGGATATGTCGGGGTGGTGAAACCGGGTGGCATGCAGATTCCCGGTCGCCAAATCCACCAGGCCGCCAACATCCAAACGTTCGCTGACAAAAGCGGCGGTTTTGCCTTTGTGATCGAGCGAAAGGTGCAACGGAGCGAAAGGCAAAGGGATTTTGCGCGGTGGGCCGAGTCGAAGTTTCGACTCTGGATTCAACGGGGTAAAAGGCCAAACCTGCAGACCGGACGTTGGTCCGCAGGTAATGAGCGAATTGCCGTCCGGCGTAAATTTAACCGCGCCAACGTAACCGAGCGGAATCGTAGCAATCTCTTTCCCGCTCGGCAGTTCGCGTAAGGAAACTACCGTGGATGAACTCAGAGCCAGCAGGTCTCCCCGCGGTGAGATGTCTCCGAGTTGAAAAGAAGCCTCCGCATCATGGCGGCTGGCCAAAAACGTTTGATACTCGCGGCTGGGAATTACCTCCAGGAGTCGTGCTTCGCCAGTCCTGGTCCACATCGCGCCAGCCCAGCGTCCGTCCGGGCTGAATCGGAAGAAATTATTTCCGGAGAAGCAATGAACCAGTTCCTGGCCCGGGGAAGGACTCCAAAGACGCGGCACGTCGTCCCAGGAATCTGAAATCACCAGCGTGCCGTCGGGGCTGAAGGCAACTGCGGTCACCAGATTGGCGTGCCGCTGCATTTCGGACACCTTCACGGCGGCCTCAACGTCCCAAAGCTGAATCGTGAGAATGCAGGTGGCGGCCAGGTATCTTCCCGAGGGATGCCAACTCACGGATTGATCGTAAGTCGAGTGCGTTGGCAACTCCTTGAGCAAGCGACCGGAGTCCGCTTGGTAGATTCTGGTGATCGTGGGGTTCGCGCCTCTGACCGTCGGGCCCACCGCCAAAAGGCTGTCGCCGGGACTGAACTGCATGTGGTGCGGCATTTCCGGAACGCTCCAGCGTTTCAATTCCTGTCCGGTCTCCGTTGCAAAGACGGCAATTTCATTGGTCGTTCCGACGGCCAGGCGCTTGGAATCTCTTGAAAAGGCGATGGAGGAACATCCTTCACTTGCGGTGCGAAAGAGTAGCTGTGCGTCGGTGAGTCGCCAGACGGACCATTGATAGCCGGATTCAAGTTTGGCGAGTAAGCGTCCATCAGGGCTGAACTCCAATCCGCGGCAAGCGATGATGGGTAGTGCCGGCGGGCCACTCTCAAAGCGTTGCAGTTCGATCCCATCAGGGATGCTTCGGATCATGATGGTTCCCGCCTCATCCACAGCAGCGTAGCGTTGGTAATTCGCATCGAATGCGACGGCTACGTCATTTGATCTCAACAATTGCCAACTCGGACCGGGACGAAGATCGGACACCGCCATGGCGGCGATGGCAATATCGCGCAACTCGTCGTCCTTCTGGATTTTTGCCGCCGCCACTATGGCCGCCAGGCTCTCGGTTCTTTGGCCAACCTGTCGGCTGTAGCGGCGTGCTTCAGCCTGTTTTTTCAGGGAAGTAAACAGTTGTCGTTGAGCTTCCTGCTCGTTTCGAGTTGCTGCTTCCAGCGCGTCTTCCTTCTGCTTTTGTTCACGTCGAATCCGGGCGTTGCTGAGCGAGAGGGAAACGACTCCGAGCAACAACAAAAGGCCGATCACCGTCGTCAGCGCAAAACCCAAACGGTGGCGACGAACCGTTTTTTGAAACTCATACAACTTGCTTGGGGGACGCGCCACGATGGGCTCGTTCTTCAAGTAACGGCCGATGTCGGAGGCCAGCCCGTTGGCCGTTTCGTAACGGCGCGAGCGATCCTTTTCCAGACACTTCATCACGATCCAATCCAGATCCCCACGAATCACGTGAATCAGTTTTGGCGCGTCGATGTGGCGATGTTGTGCCGTGGCCGTCAAAGCGTCGGCGGCTAGTGTGTTCAGTCGGGTCGAAGGTTTAAGCGGCTCTTTTTCCAGGATGGTCCGCCGCATTTCGTCGATTCCGCCGGCGAGGAGTTCGTTCTGGTCAAACGGCGTGCGCCCCGTGAGCAATTCATAAAGCAGCACGCCGAGCGAATAAATATCGCTGCGCGTATCAATGTCGAGGCTGGTGAGGA
>DASUGI010000411.1:0-44370 GCA_036274115.1 Verrucomicrobiia bacterium | reverse complement strand
GTTTGTGGACGGGCTGACGCTCCGGCAATTGCTGCAAACGGGAAAACTCCCGCCGGAACAAGCGTTGACCATTGTGCCGAAAATTTGTGAGGCGCTGCAATTCGCCCACGAGCGCGGCATCGTGCATCGCGACATCAAGCCCGAGAACATTCTCCTGGATAAGCAAGGCCGCGTGAAGATTGCAGACTTCGGCATCGCCAAAATTCTGGATGCGCAAGCGCCCGAGCAATCCTTGACCGGAGCAAAGGACGTCATCGGCACGCCGCATTACATGGCGCCGGAACAAGTTGAGACGCCGGCCAAGGTGGACCATCGGGCGGACATTTTTTCCCCGGGGCGTGGTGTTCTACGAGATGCTCACGGGCGAGTTGCCATTGGGCAAGTTTGCCGCCCCCTCAAAGAAGGTGCACGTGGATGTGCGTCTTGACGAGGTAGTGCTGCACGCTTTGGAAAAGGAACCGGCGCGCCGCTATCAACACGCCAATCAGGTGAAGACGGACGTGGAAACGATCGCGCATACGTCGGGCGCAACGGCACCGCCTCCCGCGACGGCAGGTCAAGCGAAGGGCGAATCCCTTCGTGCGGAGGAGGCACGTCGGCACGTGAAAGGACCGGCGACAGGCCTGGTGGTCACCGGCATCTTGAACTGGATCGGGATACCACTGGCCGTGATGATCATGGCGTACTTCCTTCGTGGTCAACAGCCCAGCAAGGCCATCCTGATTTTTGTGCCGCTCATCGCATTTGTGTTCAGCGGAGTCATGATCGTCGCGGGATTGCAAATGAAACGGCTCGAAGCTTACCCGTTGGCCATTGCCGGCAGCATTTTTGCAATGTTGGTTTCACCCGGAAATCTCATCGGCTTACCGATTGGCATCTGGTCTCTGGTCGTGCTGAGTCAACGCGACGTCAGGCAGGCTTTCGGGCGGCACGACAAACGTGAGGGTGCAACTCTGGCGTCGAACTGGGTGCTGGCGGCACGCTGGACGGCCCGGGTGGTTGGCACGCTGTTGCTGGTGTTCTTCGGTGCCTTCATTCTGGCTGAAGGCTTGCCGGCCATTGCCTCGCAACCAGAAGGCGTGCAACTGAACTTCATCGCGCTCGGCCTGATGCTTGCGGGCTTTGCTGTGGGTTGGAAACGCGAAGGCGCAGCCGCGTTGATCATCGCTGCCGGCTGGACGCTCTGGCAGATCTCCGAAAACAACATTCGGTGGAATCTCTTCCAGTCTCCGCTGCCCGTGGCATTGCTCTACGGCTTTTGTTGGTGGGCCACGCGCGGGCGGAAGACGGGAACGGTGATCATCGCCGCGGTGGTATTTGCGCTGGCACTTGGAGTCGGACGCGCTTTTGTTCCGACGAATATCTTTCTCCGCGGAGTCGTTCGCGATGCCCAAACCGGTCAGCCGATCCCGCACGCCGAGTTGTGGCTGTCGGGTTCGTCGCCATCTGAAGAAAATGCAGGCCGCCCCAATGCCCGGGCCGGGCAGGACGGAAGATTCACCCTCTACGTCGGCTGGCTTTCTGATGAAACGCCCGTAACGATCTCGGCATCCAACTACCAGACGTTAACGACAAGTTTCGGTCCGCGCCCGCCGCATCGAAACATGCTGCGCGATTTTCAGCTGCAACCGGCGAACGCCGTGCTCAGTCCGGCAACCGTTCCACCAGTCGTGGTTGAGACGTTTCCGGTCTCCGGCACGACGGAGGTTGATTCCGCCCTGAACGAACTGCGCGTCACGTTCAGCAAACCGATGCGCGACGGCGGTTGGTCCTGGGTGAAGGTGTGTGACGAGACGTTCCCGGTGATGACTGCAACCCCGCGCTTTCTGGACGAGCGCACCTGTGCCCTGCCCGTCAAACTGCAACCCGGCAGGCTCTACGCGGTGTGGATCAATCAAGGCGAGGCGCGGAATTTTCAAGATAGCGACGGACGAGCCGCGTTGCCGTACCTGCTGATTTTCGAAACAAGGAAATAACCTATGAAAACGAAACTATGGATTGGCCTCACAACAATGTTGGTCGGCGTTGCCACACTCGGCGTGGCGGCGGACATCTCGCTGGAAACTGCGCCACCGGTCGTGGTGAAAACAGTGCCCACGGCGGGCGCGACCGATGTTGACCCAGCACTGACCGAAATCAAAGTCACCTACAGCAAAGTGATGCAGGACGGCAGTTGGTCATGGTCCACCTGGGGACAGGAAAATTATCCGGAGACCACCGGCAGTCCACGTTACCTCGCCGACGCGCGCACCTGCGTGCTGCCGGTGAAACTCCAACCGAACAAGTTTTACGCCATCTGGCTCAACAGCGACAAGTTCAAGAACTTCAAAGACACCGGCGGCCGGCCCGCCGTGCCGTATCTGTTAACGTTCTTTACGGGTCACGGTGGCAGTGCCGCCTCGGGAGGCATTTCAACTTCGGCAACCACCCTGCCCGCGTTACCTGGCGATGCTTCGTTGAACGAAGATCAACGAGCCGTCCTCGCCTGGACCGACCGGCAGTTCCGCGGTTTCTTCGATAACCGCACGTTCGACGGGTGGTCGGAGAAAGAGCGCGCCGAATTGGAAGCCCGCTGCATCGATGCGCTAAAAGGTCCGCGCACGCAGGAATACTATCGGGCCATCAATACTCTTGGCGCGTTGCGTTCCACCAAAGGGCTGCCCGCATTGCGCGGCATCGCTTACGAGCGCGCGGATCGAAATAACCGCGACCGCTGGATGGCGATCCGCGCGTTGGGCTTGATCGGCGACAAGGCCGATGTGCCGGAACTGATTCATCTGGTTTATCACGGTAACGTAAACACACGTTGGTGGGCGCAAATCTCCCTCGTTCGCATCACAGGCCAGAACTTTGGCAAAGACTGGAATGCCTGGGGCAAATGGTGGAACGATCAAAAAGGTGAGCCGCCCTACAATCCAGAAATTATCCGTTGGTGGAATGGGCAGGTGGAATCGGACAAACTCGCTCAGAGTCTTGCTGAGTCTGACCAGAAGTTTTTGAGTGATCTTAAAGCCAAATCCCCAGCACCCGCAACTGCTACCAAGTAACACCATCACGTTCATGCCTGACAAAGCCCAAACGTTTGGCCATGTTGCGGCATGGGCGCGTTCCCGGTCAGTTCAGAAAAGGAATCACAGCTCGCGCGGCGCATGGCGGCGTTGGGCGTGAATGAGGCAGACATTGAAGAATCGTTCGTTCGCTCCGGCGGTCACGGCGGTCAGAACGTCAACAAAGTCGCCACGTGCGTGATGTTGTTGCACCGGCCCACCGGCACACAGGTGAAATGTCAGGAAACGCGCCAGCAGGGTTTGAACCGCTTCATCGCCCGAAAGCTGTTGCTCGACAAGATTGAATCCGACCGCCAGCAACGAGTCGCCGCCGAGCGCGCGCGCGTTGAAAAACTTCGTCGGCAGAAGCGCAAGCGCAGCCGCGGAGCCAAGGAGCGAATGCTGGCGGACAAAGCGCGGCATTCGCAAAAGAAGGCGAATCGGCGCGCGGTGGGTTACGATTGAACAAAGCCTACTCTCGTTTTGTGCCCAACTTATCCAGCGCGACTGCGGCGAGGATGACGTAGCCCTTAATCACGGCCTGCCAGAACGGTGATACTTCGAGCAGCACCAATCCGTTGTTCAGCACGCCGATGATCAAGCAGCCTAGAACCGTCCCGAGAATCGAGCCGCGTCCGCCACTCAATGAAGTTCCTCCGATGACGACAGCGGCAATCGAATCCAATTCGTAGCCCAGCCCGGCCTTCGGGTCCGCAGCATCAAGGCGCGCACTCAGAATCAATCCGCCCACGGCGGCGAGTCCACCGGCCAGCGTATAAACCCAAAGCTTCACGCTATTCACGTTCAAGCCAGCGAACTGCGCGGCTTTCTCACTTCCGCCCACCGCGTAGATGTAACGGCCCAGCGTTGTGTGCTTTGAAATCAAATAAAACACCGCTACCAACGCCGCGGAGATCCAAATCGCCATCGGCACGCCCAGCCAGAAACCCGTGCCGATGAAACCAAAAGCCGCCCCCAGTCCCGTGAGCGGAAATCCGTTCGTCCACAGCATCGTGAGTCCACGCCCAATACTCAACATGCCGAGCGTGGCGACGAAGGGTGGCAGCTTGAATCGCGTAATCGCAATACCGTTGTGCCACCCAAGAATCAGCCCCACCAGAATCCCCGCAACCATCGCTCCGAACGGCGTGAACTGAAGCTGCACGCCGAGAAACTTCAGCGCGAGTCCATTCTTCAGTAATCCCGCCGCCACCGCACCGGACAACCCGAGAATCGCGCCGACGGACAAATCAATTCCGCCCGTCAAAATGATCAGCGTCATTCCGATGGAGAGGCAGAGGTTGACCGAGATTTGCAGCAGGATGTTTTGCCAGTTCGCGAGGGTAAGGAAGTTAGGCGCTTGCCAGCTCAAGAACATCACCATCACTGCCAACGCCAGCAGCGACTGAAAGCGCAACAACGATTGTTTGGAGAGTGGCTTCATGGCGTGGCCACTTGAATCGGCACCACCTTCAGTGGTTGCAAGTCCGCAGACTCATCATTCACTTCAGCACAGCCAACAAACTCAATCGTTGCACCGACCCTTGCCTGCTCGCGGAGTTTTGGTTGCACGCGCTCCTCGACAATCCGGTTCAACGCCTCGGAGATGGCATTGAAATCCTGCGAACTGGGATAGTCGTTCACATTCAGAACGCCTGGAGCATCGCGCACGGCCGTGCTGAACAACAGTCCGGTTTGAAGCGATACTTCCGCGTTGGTTGCGGTTGCCGTCATGCCCAGCAACACTTCGTCTTCGGTCACCGACAGCACACGTCCTTTGCCCGAAAGGAAATAGGTGTAGCTTTCGCTGACGCCGACAGTGCGGGAGAACTTCTGCTTCGCTTCAGCCGCATTGGTTTGAATGGTGGGCAAAAGAACTTCCGCAGGAACAGCATTGCTGAAGGCGTAGGGCAATCGGGCGCTCCAGAACGTCTCCGCGAACTTTTTAGGATCAAACACCGCCGCGTCTTTTGCCTGGGCCGCTTGTTCCAGTGAAACCACGCGGAACAATGGAAAACGCCAGCACAGACCGGCGACCGCCACCACCGCAATGAGCCAACCAGTCCAGCGCATCGGTCAGTTCTTTTTCCCGTAATCGCCGTACTTGCTGACGTTCTCGGGCGTGACCAGTTCCACCTTCACCGGAATCTTCTGCTGAAAGTCGCGTTTACCTTTGAGGTATTCGTCCGCGAACTCAGCGGCCTTGGCGGCCATCACTTTCGGGAACTGCATCCCGGTGGCCGCAATCTTCTTTTCGGCGATCAATTTGACCACATCGTCGGCGCCATCGAAGCCGAAGACTTTTACTTTGTCCGCCTTGCCCGCACTCACGAGCGCCTGGTATGCGCCCATCGCCATGGCGTCATTGCCGCAGAACACTGCGTTGAGGTCGGGATCCTTCTGGAGAATGGACTCCATGACTTCCAATCCCTTCGCACGATCGAAGTCCGCGCTCTGTTGCGCCACCATCTTCAAGCCGGGAAAACGATCCACGACGCTGTGAAAACCTTTGGAACGATTCCACGTGTTGTTGTCGCCGACCAGGCCGAGCAACTCCGCATATTTACCTTCCTTGCCAACCACCTTCACAAAATGTTGCCCCAGCGCCACGCAGCCCGAGTAGTTGTCCGAGAGCATCTGCGCCGTGGCGGCGTTGGTGGAATTGATTTCGCGATCAATGCAAAACACCGGAATACCCGCGTTCTTCGCCTTCAGCACGTTTGCGACCGAACCATTCGCGTCAGTCGGATTGAACAGCACCGCTTTGTATCCAGCAGCGATGAGGTTCTCGAAATGCGCCGCTTCCTTTGCGGTGTCGTTCTGCGAATCAAAGATGGTGGCGTCGTAGTTCAGTTCGATAGCCCGTGCCTTGGCCGTTTCCCCGAGCACGACAAACCACGGATTGTTCAGTGTGGAAATGACGACAGCGATTTTGGCTTTGGGAGCCGCGGGCTGAGCCATCGCCGGCACCAGGTTTAAGAGACAAAGAATCGCGAGCAACAAAGTCCATGCGAGTCGGAGGTGGATTTGCATGGGAGCAATATGCCCGAATATACCCGGCGGCGGCAAAAAGATTTCGTAACGAGTTGCTGGAACGTTGGGCTTCCTCGCTGGCTTGTGCCCAACTTGCGGTGAACAAGCGGCCCTAAACTCAACGTTGAAGCTTCAAGCGCAAGCACGCCGCTTCACGATCATTGCGCACCAGCAACAAATCACCGGACAGGGCAATCGGATTCCATGTCTTCGTGTCGAACACCCGGTAACGCCCGAGTTCATTCGACGCATCAGGCGTTGGATGCAGCAGCACCAGCTCTCCTGACTCCGCCATGAGCAGATAATTTTCTCCCACCAGCAAACCTTGCCCATGACCGTAGCGGCCTTCCTTCCAGCGCTGCGAACCATCCTTAAGGTCAACGCACGCAAAGATCCCGTCATCCAGCCCGTAAAGAAATCTGTCGCGCACGAAAATGTGGGCGAACTTGGCTTTCATGCGAATGGATTTCCAAATCGGTTTCACCGAAAACTTCCCATTCGCCGTTCGGGAAATCTCCAACAGCTCCGAACCGACACCGTAGCCGCTGGAGAACAAGACCTGATTGCTGCTCACGACGACGGGTGTCGAGCACAGCGCGTTGCCATTGCCCCAGGCGCGTTCCCAGAGCGTCGTTCCAGTCGCAGGATCGTGGCCGGAAATACTTCCATCGTTGAACGTCACCACCTGCGGTGAACCGGCCAGCGTCGTGACGATTGGCGAGGCATAACTTGCCGCGGATGTTCCGCCGACCCAGGCCGGATTGCCGTCGCTGGATTGATACGCAAACAAGGAACGTCCGATGTTTTCACCGCCATGCACCACCACAAGGTCACCGACCATCAGCGGTGAACTGGTGCATCCCCACGCAAGAACTTCTGTCTGCGACTCAGCAACTACATTGCGCGACCACAGAACTTTTCCGGTTGCCAGGTCCAAACAATTCAAGATGCCCGTCGCTCCAAACGTAAAGACGCGATTACTCACGATGGTCGGCGTGGCCCGCGGCCCTTCACCCGCAATGGTGGTGCTGTAGCGGGCGTTGTCGCAGTGCGACCAGATCGGTTCACCGCTTTGCAAATCCAGGGCGAGAACGCACTCCTCCTCGCCGCGTTGCTCCTGCGTAATGGCGACATTGCCGACGATCGCGAAGCCAGACCAGCCCGGACCGATGGGCCGTCGCCAGACAACTTGTGGCGGATAGGAACTCCAATTCGTTTGCAGTCGCGGACCTGGCAGAACGCCCGTCCGCTCACGACCGAGGAACTGCGGAAAGCTGTTCGTTGCAGCATCAGAAACCAAGTCCGAGTTTATCGCACGGTTGGTTGAAACTGGTGTCGGCGTTGGAACCGTCCCGGCCCAACGGAATTCGACAATGGGTAGGAGGTCGCCCGAAACACCGCGAATGCGAAAGAGCGTTGCTCCGACGATTCCTGCGCCGACGATGGTGAATGTCACTGCCAGGCGCAATCGTTTTGGCGCGCGCGAAAACAATGTCCACCAAATCAGCAGAAGTATCGCTGTGATGATCAGAACTTGCGCGCCAATCAGATTCCGCTGCTGAAACGGCCAGTCCTCCTGCAATCGCACCCAAACGACCAGGGCCGTAGCAATGGCGGCAATGGCGACGCCCGGCCACCAACGAACGCCACGCCGGGCGGGCGCGGAGGGTTTGGAATTGAAATCAGCCATTGCGTATGCAGCACGAGGAAACCGTGATCCAGTCTCAACTCAGGCCGCGCAGAGTTACCTACTTCGCGGGCGGACCGCCAAAGTGTGCCTTGTGGGAATCATACGCCGCTTGATCGGCCAGCAGTGCATCAAGCGCAGCCGCCAGCGGCTCGATGCGCACGATGCCCGAGAACACCGCGCGATCACCAATGGCACTTTCAATCAGGAAGGTCGGCCGCTGCGTAACCTGAAGCGCATCGAACTCGGCTGAAGATTTTTTCACTCGCGCGGCGACGGCGGCTGATTTCGCGCGGGCGAGCAGTTTGGCTTTATTCAACTTTGCTGCTTTGGCCGCCACTTCGATAGCCACTTCCCAACGGCCGACTTTCTTACCTTCGCGCTCGCCAGCATGAGCAATGGCCAACCGCACGCGATCATCGGTCACCCCGAAATCTTTGGCGGCTTCGGCCACGAGGTTTGGCACATCGTAAATGGCGCGTCCGGGTTCATACCAGCCCGCGTTGAGCATGAACGGCGAGCGCATGATGGTTCCGCTGCGGCGATAAAACCATTCGGCCTGCGCTTTCGAAGTGGGATACGCCTCCGCCGGCATTTGCGCGATCTTCCAACCAAACGCCACGCGATCCCCGTAGCGCCGCTTTAACTCGGCCCACGCCGGTTCGGCCCAATAGCACCAGGAGGAAATGACTTCCAGGTAGTAGGTGACTTTGAAATTCATGATTTGACTCAAACGAAATGCTCGGGCGCGACTCTCTCATAATTCAATTGCCGATGTCACGATCATTGAAAGCTCCAGCCCTTAGTTCTCACGCCGCCGGGCCCACAGCCATATCAACGAGCCCACCAACACGGGCGGCTGAACCAGCAAAGCGAGGAACAAAGGGGTCAACGGCAGCAGCAGCCATTGCCAATTCAGCTTCCAACCGAACCACAAGCGCGCCCGCCAGCCGCCACCTTCGTTGACGAAAGCCTTCCCAGCGCGTTTAAACGTGCGGCGCACATCTCTTGTGACCCGCAATAATCTCCAGCCTGAAAAGCTCTGGCCCAGTTGCGCTCGAGCCACTTTGAACTGGTCCACTCGCCCGGAGGCCGGAGCCTTGCGAAATTCAATGAGCGCCTTCGCAATGGCGACCAACTCCAGATCGTAGATCACGTTCTCGCGGACCCTGGCATGGTTCAAATGCTCCCGGGCGGCTGGCAACGAACCCGACAGCGCCTCCTCCACCGCGAGAAATAAATGCATGTCGGCCGACCCTTCCCGGTGTCCCCACGTGTCGAGCACATGCCGGGCAACCGCATTGGCTTCGTCCCATTGCCCCAGGTGTCGCAGACCCAGGCATAAATTGAACAGCATCCACGGCTGAACATTGGGTCGCTCACGCCAGTCCGCCAGCCACAAAGCCACGGCCTTCATCCGGCGAAAAGTGCTCAAGGCAAAGCCTACCTGTCCCCATGCCGCATCATCCTTTCGCAGGACATCCCGACGTAGCCACAGCAGTACCCGCAGCAGAAACCGGCTCTTTAACTCGGCCAAACCCTGGACCATGGGCGCGGCGGCGCGACGCTGGACTTCTCCCGGCTTCAGGCGGCAAAAGAACCAAAGCGCCGCCAGGTCTCGCCGTTGCGCCGTGTAGAGCCGGACCGCGGCCGCACCAACTTGCGGATTGCACGAATTACTCTTTAACGCCCGTTTCAGGACTTTCAAAGCTCTCGTCCCACGGCCCGCTTGCAGGAATGCGTCGGTCGCGGCCTCAACCGGCCACGGGTCAGGATCGGGCAACGCGCAAAGCTTTTGAAATCCTTTGACCGGCGCTGATTTGTCCCTGCCTCGCAAACTCAGGAAGATTTCCGAGGCCAGAGTTCTCGCGCCCGGCTGGTGCAGTTCCATCAGGCGCAGCGTGGCCGCCGCGCCATCCAGGTCTCCGATTTGTAATTGGAGGTCGAAACTGTTCCGGGCGGCGTATGAATCAGTAGGAGCAAGGTGCAGTGCCTTGGTGAAAGCGCTTTTTGCACCGGCGTAATCCTTTTGTTTGAGTCGCAGGAATCCCAGCTGCCGGCTCACCCAGGCATCATGGGGGCGCAGTCGGGCAAGTTGTTCCAGAGCGCTGGCAGCCTCGCTGAACTCGCCTTGCTCGCCAAGCCAGTGAGCTAATTGATTCCAGCCCCAGGCAAAACTCGCGTTGTCCGCGAGCACCGCGCGCATAAGCTTCACCGCCTCCGGATACCTGCGCCGCCTTGCTTCAATCCAGGCCCGACGTCCCCGCAACACAAATACATCGGACGTGCAAACGGCAATCCCCTCGTCACAGACCTGAATCGCTTTCTCAAACAACTCGGCATTGGCCAGTGTCTCGACTTTCAGGTCCCAGGCGTCGGTGGAGTACCCGTCCAGCGCGAGCGCCTTGTCCAGCGCGGCGAGGCGTTCCGCCAAAGCGCCTGGCTCGTCCGCCAACACGCGCGTGAACATCAGCCAGAGGCGCAGATCACCCGGGCGCTCCTGGGTCAGGGCCCGGGCAAAATTTACCGTGCGTTGCACCTGGCCGGATTCGCTGGCCCACTCGTGCAACAATTCCCAGGCCCATTCGTGACCCGGTGACAGGCGAAGGGCTCGCTCGATGGAAAAGAAGGCCGGCTCCTGCTTGCGTTGTCGCCACAGCAGGTGCGCATACCACGCGTGCAGCTGGGAATCCTGCGCCGAATGCTGCAGCGCCCGTTCATAAACGCGTTGAGCTTCCACCAGTTCTCCGCGGCGCTCGTGCGCACTCGCCAGGGCGAACGTCGCGCGCTGCCAGGCCGGGTTGAATTCAAAGGCTCGTTGCGCCGCCGCAATTTCCTCCTGCGGTTCCTGACGCCATTGATGCACCAAGGCAAGGTCCAGCCAGGCTCGTGGCAAATGCGGAAAATCCCTGGTGGCCTGTAGCGCTGCATCGCGCGCGGCGCCGAGTTGCCCGACATGCGCCAACTGCGAAACCAGCGCCGCGCGCGCGTGCCAGAGGTCCGGACGTTCCTGGTGTGCCTGGCGCAGGCTGGCCAGCAATTTGTCGGGCTCAACCACGGGCCGCGCCAACTCCAGAAACGCGAGCAGTCCGTCGCCCTCGACGACCTGTTGCACCAACTCCCGCTCAATAAACGCCAACTCAGCTTTCCGCTGCGTATCGGTGCGCGCCAAATCCAGCAGCGCGTGAATGGCGTCACTGTTGTCCACGCTCAGCTCCACCGCGCGGCGAAACTGCTCTTGAGCCTCCGTGATCCGCTGACAACGCCGATGGATATGGCCCAGGATCGAAAAGCTGAAACTGTTTCGCGGCTCAATGCGCGCACTTTCGCGGGCCTCCTGCAACGCTTCTTCGTCCCGGTTCAACTGAGATAATGCCGCGGCCAATTCACGTCGCGCCCAGGCATCGGCTGGCTCCACCGCCAGCAAATCCCGGGCGGCCGCTTCAACGGCGGGAGCGCCCGCTTCCCGACTCCAATCCACCACCATGCGCAGCAAGCCACAGTGATGCGGAAATTGAGCGCAGGCATCCTTCAAATGAGCCAACGCCGCCGCAGGTCCTTCCAGTCGCGAAAGGGAACGCGCCACTCCACTATGGGCATCCAGCGCCAAAGGTTCGCGTTCGAGAAGTTGGCGGGCCCATTTCAGGGCGCTGGTCCAGTCGAATTGGTTTTCCGCTATTTCCGCCGCCGCGCGCAGCCAATCGTTTTCTCGCACCCGGGATCGGGCCACCTCCAGGAGACATTTGGCGTCCGTGATTTCGCCCAGGCTCGCCACCAACGTCGCGGAGCGAAGCAGCAATTGCCCATCGTCCGGACGCAATCGCGCCGCTTCCTTCAAAACCTCTCGTGCCTGGCCCGGTTGTTCCATTTCGCGCAAGGCCCAGGCGAGCGTAAGCGCGGGCTGCTCCGAGCGACTGCCGAACCGCGCGAATCTTGCCTCCAAATGCGCCATGGCTTCGTGGGTGCGACGCGTTTGTCGACAGGCTAAAAACCAGGCTTGATAAAGTCCTTCGCGAAAACTTTCGAGGTTGGCCGCGCAACGGTATAGCTCCGTGGCCCGTTCAAATTTCCCCTCTTCCCAGCAAAGGTCGCCCCGGGCACTGATGACATTCGAATCCAGCGGACGAAACCGGGTCGCTCGCTTGAGCCAGCGGCGCGCTTCCGGCAGACAGCGGGCGTCCCCTTGCAGGGCACGGGCCAGTTCCACAAACAGCGCCGGGTCAGCATCCTTGTTGCCGCAAGCCTGTTCGAGAAATCGGATTCGTTCGTCGCGCGACGCGCTTTGAAGGCAAGTCAGCCGCTGCAACAGCCGCGTTGGATGGTTCGGGAAGAACTCAAGCAACCGGTCGAGACACCGGGCCTGCTCGGACTTGTTGGCATCGTAGAACGCGAGGTCCAGCCGCGCTTCCCAGGTCAAAGGAAGTTCCGCGTTCAATTGTTCCAGGCTTGCCAGGACCTCTGCCGCCGTGGGCCGGTTGTGTTCGGCCAGAGCCAGCCGAAATCGATAGTAGTGATCGTAAGCCTCGGCCTCGGGCAGAAGAACCCCTTCCAATCGCGATGATTCAGCGCGGGGAAGGTAGACCATCGCGTGAGGGCCAAAGGCCTGATAGCGCTTCAACAGTTCCTCGGCGGAAGCTTCGATGACATAGGGCTGACCGGGATCGCGCAAGAGAATCGTTTGACGCGCGCGATCAAATCCAACGACTGCCATCATGTGGGCCGAGGTTGCTTCAACGACCGACAGAGCAAAAGGAATCCCCAATTCAATGAGGGCCATTGCGCTCTCATGGGTCAGCCGGAATTCACGCACGTGCCAACCGTTGTTCTCGGCCCAGCGACGTTGCTGCCAATGCGGCGTGCCGTCATAACACATGGCCTCAGCCAACTTGAGATGCTCGCCGGGCATCTGCCAGAAACGGCCCAGGGCGGCGAGAGTTGCCGGCGCGCACGTTTTGAAGTGTTGCCGAACGAAGCTGACATCCAGGTGAATCCGCTCTCGCGGGGGAGGGGCTTCCGCCAGACGTTTAGCGAAGCCGCGATGGAAATCATCGTCGAGGCCGGCTGCGAAGGCCGCCGCCTCAGCACGCTTGCCTGAATGATACGCCACGCGCGCCCGCTGGGTCGTGACCCATTTCTGCAGCAGCGGCTCCAGCAAGGGCGAGAGCTCGACGTACCGGTCCAAAGCCGCTTCGGCTTCAGACCAGCGTCCATTCTCAGACAACAAACCAAAGAGTTGTCCGGCGACGGGAGCGCTCTGCAAGACCTTGCCGGCTTCAATGAGGAGTTGAATCGCATCGTCGTCGCGATCCAACAGTTGGAGCAGGTGTGATCGTACCTGCACCCCCGGACGGAAGAATGGATTGGGATGTAAAGCGCTTGCCGCGGTGGCCACTTCGAGGGCCTCTTCAACGCGGTCCTGGTGTTCGAGCAAATGCGCTCGCTGCAAGTGCACCCATGCGTCACGAGTGCCGAGGGCCTCCGCCCGATTTAACAGGCTTTCGGCAGCTTCAAAATCACGAAGGCTCGACGCTGCGTCGGCCTGGAGCGCTAACAACTCCGCCTGTTGTAACAACGGAGCGTTTGGACTGAGCGGCCACTCCCGCACGGTCAACCAAACCGCCAGCGGCCCGCGCTTTTCGCTGAGTTCAAAACCAAATTGAACCTGAGCTGAAGGATGGTTCTTATCGAGTCGCCAGGCGCGTATGCTCAGGCGACTTGCCAGTCGCGGCGCACCGGTGTTGGCGGCAATCCTGGAGGCGATGACGCATTCCTCGACACCAGTCCAGTCTTGAAGCGGTGCGAACGATTCGGCGCGACGCAGGGCCTCCACGGACTGTCCTCGTTGGTAGACGTCCAGGATGGACTGAATGACCTCCTTGCCCGGAATCTTGCGCCCTGTTGTCATTGGCGACGTTGAATATCAAACCCGAATCCGCGACTCCAGAAAAGTTCTGGTCAATGAACGGGACGGCAACCAACCGAGAGAGAACGTTCTACGTAACTAGAGCCTTACCCGCTCCACACCCTCGAACGTGATGTTCACCGGCTTGATGAATCCTTGTTCGTCAAATTCCATCTTGTCGATGCACGTCACGCGATGATTTCCATCCCGTTCGCCCAGGGGGCGACGATGATAAACGATGTAGCAAACATCCTTGCCGGGAAGTTGAATGACGGAGTGGTGACCGGCGCCGGTCGCAACAGCAGGATCCTGCTGAAGAATTTTGCCAATGCGCTGGAACGGCCCCAGCGGTGAATCCGCGATGGCGTACGCTACGGAATAGTTAGGTCCAGTCCAACCGCCCTCCGACCACATGAAGTAGTATTTGCCGTTGCGAATGAACATGAATGGACCTTCAACATAACCTTGCGGCGTCACTTCTTTGAAGACGGTGCCGTCGGGAAACGGTTCAAAGCCGGTGAAATCCTTCTTCAACTTCACGACGTTGCAATGTCGCCAGCCACCGTAATACATGTAGAACTGCCCATCCTGGTCGCGGAACACGAATTGATCGATGGGTTGCGCGCCGTTATGAAATTTATCAATCAGCGGCTTGCCCAAATAATCTTTGAACGGACCTTCCGGCTGGTCCGCCACGGCCACGCCGATGCCGCCGACCTGTTCGTCGTTCTGAATGTCATTGCCCGCGAAGAACAGAAAATACTTTCCGTTGTTCTTCACGATGGCGGGCGCCCACATTGCGCGCCCGACCCACGAGACGGCATTCGTGTCGAGAATGCGGCTGTGCTTGGTCCAGTTTACGAGGTCCGGCGACGAAAAGGCATCGAGGAAGACCTGCTGATTGTAGGGCGCGGAGTAAGTCGGGTAGATCCAGAAGCGTTTGCCGAACACGACGCCTTCCGGATCAGCGTACCAACCGGGAAACACCGGATTGCCGGAGCGCTGAAGCGCTTCCGCCTGGTGAGTCGACGTGCTGCAACCAGCGGCCACGAGGCTGATCGCTGCACAAACAAACAGTGAAACTCGCCATTTGCCCCCAAAGAAGATCATGCGGCGAATTTATCGAGTCGGGCCCGGATTGTCATTCCCAAGTTCGCCAGGGCGACCCTGTCACTTGAATACGTCTTTGACTTTCTCGCCGACCGTTTGCGCGCCGGCTTTGACTTCACCGGCGACATTCGTGGCCACCTGCGTCACTTCCTGCGCGCCCTTTTTCATTCCGTCCCAGGTTTTTTCCGCGGCATCACCGACCACTTTGCCGGTGTCCTTGGCAGCATCAGTGACGGCAGCACCTGTCTTCCTGGCCGCGTCTCCGATGGCCTGGCCAGCTTCCTTCGCGCTGGATTTGGTATTCTCATACGCCGGCTGAGCGGTTGGCTTGCTCTCACAGCCACAAAGCAACGTAACGGCGGCGCAGGTTATCGAGCATGCAAGGGTTTGGGTCCATTTCGGTGTTTTCATAGGAAACTGCTCTTTACTCATCCTTTGCCGCTAAAAATAGTCGGCTGCGTGTCGAAGGCAAGCCGTGACAATGCTCACCCATGCTCACCCCCAGGCTTATTTCCGATTTCTGATGGGCATCAGTCCAAAATGCAACACCAGCCAAATCGGAACGGCGAAAAGCACGATGGCAATGAGGTAATTCCATTTCCACTCCAGAAAGCGCGCCTGAATCGGGAAGATCGCAATCATGAAATAGTTGACGAACCGGGTGTGACCGAGGAACGCGCTATAGGCGGGATATTTCCGCCGGACGCCGCTGAGCAACGCCAGCGCGCCGAGGACCAGGACGAGGAAGGTGACGAACAGATTTACCGGCAACATGGCGCCCAACTCCAGCCGTGGGCCGCCGGCTGCGTGCGGCTTGAAGTAAGGATACAACCATTGTGTTCCCGCCCACAGAAAACTGAAGCCGGTTTGAACCGCCGTTTGAAAGCTTGCCTTGGACGACGTCATTTCGCTGAGCAACAATCCGAAATAGAGTGGCACGATGCCCCAGACCAGTTCCAGATGCAGGAACGGTGTCCGAATGAGTTCACTGAAGGCACTCCAGTATTGGCTCATCGCGGGAGTTTATTCGGCGCGGCGCATTTCGAAGCGATCGCGGGTGCGGCAATACCCGCTGGGTACGGCCATACGGCCAATCACGTTCAGCTTCTCACTGCGAATCCGGAGTGTGGTCACGTCAAACAACTCGTCCCGAACATGCACCCGCCTCACCAAACCGATGATGAGACGGTTGTTGCCAATCTGTAACGTTCCCCATTCGTCGCACTCCAGACTCGCCGGCGATTCGCCAATCCGTGGCGGTTTCACAACCGAGGACGGTTTCGTCGTCAGTCCAGCAGCAGAAATTTCACTTTGGCCGTAAGGCCACGGCGCGGCGGTGCGATTCATCGCTTCGGCCACCGACTCGTCGACCAGGTTTACAACGAACTGATGGTTCAATCGGATGTTGCGAGCCGTGTCCTTCGGCGTGCCGTCCTCGCGGTCTCCCGGACAAAATCCAACGATGGGCGGCTCATCACCCAGCACGTTGAAGAAGCTGAACGGGGCAGCGTTGACCACCTTGTCGGGGACCAGTGTGGTCACCCAGGCAATGGGGCGCGGTGTGACCAGTGAAGCCAGAATCGAATATGCGCGCTCCGCATGTTCACCCACCAGGTCAAGTTCCATGCCGGAAGAATAATTGAGCCCGGGTCCGCGGCAATCGGCGTTTTTCCGCCCCGGGCAACTCTGGGGCATTTCCCCCCGGCTTAACGGGGGTTTTCTGGAATTGAGGAAAGCGCGTCGGACTTTACGTTCAACCTTGGTAGAACTACAACAAAGGACTTATGAAAAAACTACTATTCTTGATGGCAGCGTTGGCTATTGTTGGCTGCACCAAGCAAGGTGGCACGGAGGACCAATACAACTCCGGCACTGGCACCAGTCGCGGCGGCACTGCTACTACCAACAACAACAGCACCACACCAGACAGCAGCACCACGACTCCCAGCCCCGGCACAACTCCCGGCAGCAGCACGACCCCGGGCAGCAGCAGCACCGACACGAATTCGACGCGCCCCCAATAAGCCACGACTGGCAAAATCACTTGGGAAGACTGGCTGCGTAATTGGGTCGCGAGGTGTACTTGCGGCCAGCTTCCAGGGTGATGGCTGGTTCCGCGGCGGTTCGGAACTTTACGGGAATGCTCTCCCGCTCCCTGCCGTTCTTCATCTTGTAAACGGTGAAATGCAGATGTGGACCGGTGGAGTAACCCGTGGTGCCGGAGTGGGCAATGATGTCGCCTTCGGTGATCACGTCGCCTTCGCGCACGACCACGCCACCCTTTTGCAGGTGGCAATACTGCCCGAGGGTTCCGTCGCTGTGACGAATCAGGACATAGTTGTTGAACGGATCAAACGAGATGTCTCCACCACCTCGATCCGAGTCGTCCTTCACTTTCACCACCAACCCGCCGCGTGCGGCATGCACCGGCGTGCCTTCAGGCATTTCCCAATCCACCGCGTAGCGATTCGATCCCTTGTGTGAATACTTGCCATCGTAACCCTGGCTGACGCGAAAGGTTTTGCCTGCCGCGTAAGGCAGATTGTAACAGTACGAGTCGTCGTGCACCGCCTCGGCACTGCCGAGATTGTATCGATTGGTGAAGCTGAATTCCCAGGGCTCATCCGGATTAACCGGAGAAAGCGAAAAGATTTCCGTGGTCCCGTTGGGCGGCACGGTCGCGGTCAAAGGGAATTCTTTGGAAGGCTTCAGGTTCGTCAGATCAAAATCAAACGTCATCGTCACTTCGGCCCGCTCCCGATTCTCCACGAAAAAGCGCGTCGTATCGCCATCCCGGCGCGTGACGATTTGAACCAGCTTGCTCACGGAAGCCGTCGCCTTGCCGGAGGACTCAGGGACCGACTGGCGGACGTTTCGGCAGGCGCAAACTGCAATCGCAAGAATGCAACAGACAAAAACCTGTCCCGACCATCGCAACGACTTCCGTCCGCGTGGCGTCGCATTCGCGCCTGCCGCGGAAATCCACTTTTTGAAATAATCTTCTACTTTTTTCACGCTTCACGGGGGAACGGTTGAGTTCCCGACTCTGGCGTGAATTTTTGTAAAGAGCTGAGGCCCTGAGGATAGGAGTCGCAACGAGTTTTTTGTAGTGGTTTGTCTGACAAACTTGCACGACCTGCTTGCCAAACCCATGGCTCAAATCCATGTTAGCCCTGCGGATCGCTGATCAAGGAGCTACGTATGACAGAAATCAAATTTGCCTGTCCCTCTTGCGGCCAAGCCATTCAATGCAATCTCGAATGCGCCAACCAAAACGTGCCCTGCCCCTCCTGCGCAACCCTCATTCGCGTACCCGCCGATGCCGAGTTAACGGAGTCCCCTGGACCGGCGCCTGAGGAAAATCCCTTTCAATCGGTCGAGCCCAAGGTTTCCTACGCCGATGCCGAGGAACACGGCCAGACGCAAATCGACGCTCCCCCACCCAACCCGCGACCCGCTCCGCGCATCGACAACAAACCCGTTTCCGCGATCCGGGACGAACTCGGCCCGGCCGCGCCGGCAGCCCAACCGCCGGACCTGCGTTGCACCTGCCCGGTCTGCCATTCCGAACTGCGGGTTTCGGTGACCCTGAAATCAAACGCGTTGGCCGACGCTTCTGTCGGAGACACCCGTTCGCAGAGCGTCGCCTTTCAACACGCCACCGAACACCTGTCCGCCGCCGACCGCGAAAAGAGAATCGCGGCCGCGCGCGAAGCCAACCGCGTTACGTCCTATCCAGTCATCAAACCCCGGTTGGACAAAATCCTCAGCGAGGAATCCAAGAAGCTGGAATTTGTTCCTCCCCAGCGGTCCAACTCGGCGGAAGAATACCAGCCGGAAATAGATCCAGCTCAGATCCCTCGCTCCCACAACTCGGTATAAAGCAGCCCGTGGTCGAACTCGGCGCGCGCCCTCAGGCCGAATCCCGCCGCGTGCAGGAATGTGGAAGGATCCACAATCCGCCTGGCTGAGATTCCAGTGACGCAGCGAAAGAAGCCGTAGGCCATGCTCAAACCAACCTGCGCTCGCACGCGCTGCCAACCACGCTCGGGAACAGTAAAATCAGAGTTCACCCAGCGTGCTTGTGGAGTTGTCGCGGCGGCAATTCGTTTGATCACTTGCTGAAGTTCGTCGGGGGCAAAACAGTCGAGCAGGAAATTGGTGATTACCAAATCGAAGGGCTCCAACTCCCAGTTCCACCGCCGTAAATCAACTTGTTCGAAAGTGATTCGCTGGCTTTGCCCGCATTTATCCCATCTGCGTCTGGCTCGCGCCAGCATCTCCCGGCTTTGGTCCAGCACCACAAACTCACTTCCCGGCATCGCCAGGGCACATGCCGATAACATCCGGCCATTCCCTTCGCCGGCCAACAGGGCACGTCGCGCGTTCCGCACTTCCGCCAGCCAGCGCACCCGGCAGCGCTGCAACAATCCTCCCGCGCAGACGGCTTCCATCCATCGATAGTGTGGCGCCAGCCGATCAAAACTCATTCCAGCGAAGTTCGTCGGAGCACCGGTCGATTCCACCAAACTGCCGCAAGGGCGCCCCCGGCGAAATACGCCAACACATCAAGCGGGTCACCCGTCACCGGTAGAAAACGAGGCCCCACCAGTTCAAAGAGCACGCTCCAGACGGCGAGGTGAAATCCGATTTCACGAAACCTGGGCGGTGCATCGTGCCGCCGCAAACCAATTTGCCGTTGCAACCACAGCACGAGTGGAAGCGCGCAGGGGATTAATAACAAGTCGTTGAACTGACCGTGCAAAAAGCCAGAGGGAAGATACGGTTTGAGCGCCCAACGATTCAGCGCATAAAGCGCACAGCACAACAGAAACAGCGGGTCCCGCCAGTAGCCGAATTGTTTCATAGCGCGGTAATGATGATGGCACCCGCCAGTAGAGCGATTACGAGTTTGGCAATTAGAATCATGCCGCAGTTTAAGCATATGAGCCGCGACGAGGAAAGCATTACAGCCGATCAGTTTGGTGGCGCTTAACCACGTCGCATCAATAAATGCGAATATTCGAATTGAAAATTCATCCACCCTCAAAAGTATAAGTGGACGGCAACCAAGCGCGCGTGATACACGTCTCGCACGTTCGATGAAAAACTGCATGAACATATCAGCCACGAGCTGGCCGAAGACGTCAGTCGCGAAAGCGACACGTCATGATCGCGCGACCCTCGGCGGTGAATTCGGCCAGGGCCGATTGGTAACCCAGTCCCGTTATGGGCTGATTCCCAATCCGGATCCGGGCAAGCAGGTAACGTCGTAACGAAAGGAAACTTTCTCCCAACCCTGCTTCCCGATTGGAAGCAGGGTTTTTTGTTTCCCTGAAACTGACGGTGAAATGGCAGCAACGAAAGGTGACGATCTGTGAACGATAACAAAAAGACGTCTTGATGATGTCTGACAGTGCCAAACGAATTGAGGCGTCCAGCCTTCGTCGCGAAAAACGCGCGACTACGGCGGACCGGCAGGAATGCACTGGCGTTCCACCGACGTGGTGTGTCCACGCGGGGCGACAACGCGCGCGCGTCGCGCCGAAGCGCAACATTGACTTCGTTTTGAGCCAGGTGCTCAGGCGCGAAGGCGGACCGGGACGATTTGATCAGCTTTTACAATTTAAGGGCTTCGGAGGAGGTGTGCCTCTAAACACCGAAACAGCCGCCGTGAAACCGCGGGTTGGTAGCGCAAGCTAGCAAGAGGTATTTGATCTTTATTGAAATGGCATGGGCCGGGAGTGAAACGACTCCCGGCCCTTTCAATTTTCACTTCAAAGCGGGAGTCGAGCGCCTTTGTTGGCGAACCTCCCGGCAATCTCACCGCGCCACCGATGTCCAGGGTTTTCGGCGGCGCGTTTCTCCACTCCGACGTTTTCAAATTCATCGTCCGGAGTCCTCAGTGCGTAGTGTAGGAGCAACACGCTCGGTTTGGGCCCGAGAGACCGCAGGTGCAAGTCCTGCCGCGCTGACCAGCTTTCACGCTTCGAGCTACAGCTCGGCGAGCCAATTTCGTTCACTCAACCATCAACGCTCAACCATTAACAAACCATGAAACCCGTTCTGCGTTACCAAAGCCAGTTGCTCTTTCGCAAGAGCTACAAACCCAATCGTTTCATCCGCATCCGTCCGGCGAAATTGCGGTTCACGTTTCGCCCGATGCGCTTCGGTCTGAAACCGCAAATCAAAGTCAACGAGTGCTGAACCTGCCGTGGTGTTGCGCCAATGCAACACCACGGCAAACAACCCCGTTACCCCCTGCTCTCATGAACAACGCACCACTACAACCCGAGCTGACCGGCGTGCCGTTCGAGGAAAGGAAAGCTGCACCCGTGCCCGTGAAGTCCAGCGAACCACAAGTCACACAGACCGATGTGGCAACGCAAGCCGAGCCAACCCGACAGCGGCTTTCGTTTTGGGAGACTGCGTACTATTGGATCATGGCCCGCGGTTAGCCCTTCGCCTTCGGCCCTTTTTAACCCTCAACTCTCAACTCAAATGAACTCTCAACTTTCGTCCGCTCAGGTACGCCTTTTCGCAGCGGCCACAAGCTGGATTGAAGGCGAAGCGCTGCGCCAGCTTTACGCCACTGCAAACCTCGATGGTATGCGCAGCGCTGTTGGATTCCCGGATCTGCATCCCGGCAAAGGTTCGCCCGTCGGCGCAGCGTTTGTCACCGAAGGCATCATCTATCCACATCTCATCGGCGGCGACATCGGTTGCGGCATGGCGTTGTTTACAACCGATCTGCCGCGCAGAAATGCAAGGTTGGATCGCTGGGCCAGTCTGCGCTTCGATCTTGAACATCCGTTCGCTGAAGCCAGGGAGCGTTTGCGGGACTATGGACTCGACTCCACGGAGTTCGATGACGCGTTCGGCACGGTAGGAGGCGGAAATCACTTCGCTGAATTGCAAGCAGTCGAAAGGGTCTCCGACGCGGAAGCGTTTGCGAAAGTCGGCCTCAGCAAAGAGCAACTGGCGATTCTCATTCACAGCGGTTCGCGGGGGTTGGGTGATTCCATCCTGCGAAAGCACGTGAGTGAGCACGCTGGTCGCGGGATGACCGCAGATTCGGAAGCGGGGAAAGAATACCTGCGCACCCACGACATCGCAGTTCAGTGGGCCGAAGCGAATCGCGATGTAATAGCCCAACGATTCGCAGGCTTGCTGGACGCGGATATCGAGCGCCGCTGGGACGGCTGTCACAACAGCATCACGCGCGCTGGCTCTCCCTCTCCCCTCAACGGGGACAGGGCCGGGGTGAGGGGTGGTTACGGAGAAGAAGTGTTCATTCACCGCAAAGGCGCCGTAAATGCCGACAGCGAGTTCGTTGTCATCCCTGGTTCACGCGGCTCGCTGGCCTACATCGTGAAGCCCACGGGCGATGGCGAAAGCCATGCGTGGTCACTCGCGCATGGAGCGGGTCGCAAGTGGACCCGCAGCGATGCTCGTCAACGGATGCGCGAGCGCTTCAGCGTGGACGAACTCACGCAGACTTCGCTCGGTGGCCGCGTGGTTTGTGAAGAACGCGACCTGCTCTACGAGGAAGCACCCGCGGCCTACAAAAACATTGAGACAGTGATCGCTGACCTCGTCGATGCCGGACTCGTGTCTGTCATCGCGACGTTGCGACCACTCCTCACGTACAAGACGCGCAAACAGAAACGGTGACACCCCGGGTGGCGTGTGGCGCGAAGCAACTGCTTCGTGTCACGCGTCACTTGGTTCACCGCCCCTTCCGGAACTCAGCCAGCAATTCCTGAAGATCGCCAACGGTCCGCACCTTCTCCCAACGTTCATCCGGGATGGACAAGCCAAAGCGATCTTCCACGGCCATGATAATTTCCATCACGGTCAATGAATCGGCGGAATGGTCTTCCATGATTCGCGAATCCGGCGCCAGTTGCTCGGGCTTCACGCCTAACTCGCGGGTAAGGATTTCCTCAAGCGTGCGACTGTCCTTTTCCGATAGAATTTCATTCATGCAGCGATCGTAGGCCGGCGACGGTAAGCTTGATAGCGGGCTTTGCGAAACCTACTGTACCAACCAGTCATGTTCTCGAAGCTCTTTGCGGAAAGCGGCCTGTCCCTGGATCGCCTCAAAGCCCTGTTGGCGGTCGGTGCCGCGGGCAGCATTGTCAAGGCCGCCGGCGGTGACGCGGTGAAGCAAAGCCAGTTCAGTCGGCAAATCAAGGAACTCGAAGATTTCTTCCGAATAAAACTGGTTGAGCGACACGGGAAAGGAATTCGCCTCACGGCAAACGGAAAAGAACTGGCCCGCATCTCTCGCTTTTTTCTGCTGGGCCTCTCCAATTTTCAGCGAGGTTGCCTCGCCGAAGAACAAACGTTCCGAATTGGCGCAAGTGCGACCTTCATCCAACAATTCCTGTTACCCGTCGTTGCCGGCGCGAACGCCGCGCAAAGTGATACTCGTTATATTGTCGAAACCGTCAGCGATGACGAAATCGAACGGCGTTTGCATGACCTTACGTTGGACTTCGGCGTGATCACGCGCGCTGCCATCAGTCGTCCGCTCCAACTGAAAGCGCTGGGCAAGTGGCGCTTGAATCTTTGCGTGCCGCTCGCTTTGCACCGGACGCAAAAAAGCGCCGCTCTCGCCTCCAAAGAACGACGATTGCCGCTGGCGATTGCTGCTAAAGAACTGGAGAGCGCGGGAGCAGATACTTTCGGCGATCACGATCGGCGTTTGCTCTGCGACGATTTTCTTCAGGCACTGGCCGCATTGCGTGAACAGCAGGTCGCTGCCGTTTTGCCGGATTACTTGAATCCCAACGGTGCATCAAAATCGTTCTTCCGTTTGCCCATCAAGGGTATTGATTCGACATTTCAATTCCGGCTGGCGTGGAATCCTCGACTCCTTCGCTTAAACCCTCATGCTGCGCGCAGGCGAGAGTTCCTGGCCGCGCGGTTGTCCGCAGGACTTGTGGAGCGCCGTGTTGCAGCCCTGTAGCTGCTGGACTGGATTTGCAACTGCCGACAGCCAGGAACGATTGCGCCTATCCTCTCGTGCCAAGTTGGAAACCGCGCTCCGTTCGGGGAGAATTGACTCTGGACCAAAAAAGAAAGTGCGCGGCGAGCGCCCAAGGAGATTGGCCTGTCCGCAAGCGGACTCTGCTATTAAGCAATCCCAGCCCCGGCACGATGATCTCAACGCCGGAATTTGGATAAGAGCTGTTCGCCGCGCGTCGCTAGCGTGACACAACCACTCGCCAACGCAACCGAAAGTTATTCACCACGCTCTCGGCGGTTGCTCTCTACGATTTGAATCAGACCAGCAGCCATGATGGCAGTTCGCCTGAACGGTTCTGCGGATGAGCTGATTCAAAACTGGAGAACAGCCGGCCGGCTGTTAACCGCCAAGGTGTGAAAGTGGGTTCGAATCCCATACTCGGTCCGAGACAGCGAGACTGGCGCGTAAGCGCAGCTTGAAAGTGGCCTTGCGAAATTTCGCTCACGAAATCTTCCCGCCACTGGACGGTGGTTTCCCGTCTCGGACTTTCAATCTGGCAGGGACGCGTTCCACCGCGTCCCATTTGTGGTAAAAGAAATTGGGGACGAGGTGGAACTCGTCCCTACCAATCAAGGAGGAATTATGGACTTCATGCATCTGTTCACATTCGTAGTGGGAGTGCTCATCTGTTTCGCCATCACGGCGCTGGTGATCGTTCTCAAGGATTTTCGCCGGGCGTTCACCGTGCCGGAAGGCTCGGTGGGACTGCTCTACCACAAGGGCAAGTTCGTGAAGGTCCTCGACGTGGGTCGCCACGTCTGTTGGGGATTCCATCACACCGCCAAAATGCAGGACTTGCGCCGCACGTCGATGCTGATTGCCGGCCAGGAAGTGCTCACGGCTGACAACGTCGGCCTCAAGCTTAGCGTGCTCGTCACGTACCACGTGACCGATCCGGTCAAGGCCATGCACGACACGCAGAACTGGAGTGCTGATCTTCACCATACGGCTCAACTCGCGTTGCGCGCGGTGGTCGGCGGAGTCGCCGTCGAAGCGTTGCTTCATCAGCGACTTGAAATCGGGGCGCAACTTCTGACGCGCGTGCAGCCGGAAGCGGCCAAGATTGGCATCAACGTCCTCACAGTTGAAGTGAAGGACGTAATGTTCCCGTCCGACCTCAAGCGCGCCTTTGCCGACGTGCTGAAGGCGAAGCAGGAAGGCCAAGCCGCACTCGAACGTGCTCGTGGCGAAAGCGCAGCTTTGCGCAATCTTGCGAACGCGGCCCGTGTGCTCGAGGGCAATCCTGCCCTGATGAACCTGCGTCTCATGCAGTCGCTTTCGGCGGCGCAGAATGCAGGCAACACACTCGTGGTCGGCGTGCCCAACTTCGTGCCTTTGAAGAACGGCAAGGTTGGTTCGCCTGAACACAAGCCGGACGATGGGCCGAGTTAATCCCGCAAGCGCGGGCGGTGCGAGGAGAACTTCTCTTGCGCTCCTCACCTCCTCTCCCGGCCTGCGGCCACCCTCTCCTCCATTCGGAATGGAGGAGAGGGACGGGGAGAGGAGGCGCTCTGGTTCACTGAACGGGTACCGAGAGGTCAAACGAGGGGATTCGTTCCGCCCGCATCTTTGCACGGAAACTAACTTCAAAATGAAAATTCAAATCAAACACAAGTATGGTAACAAACTACGGACAAGAGCTTCTCCGGTTTCCGTTGAATCTCTTGTATAGCGGCAACTCGTACTACATTGAGCGCGTTGCCAAGCTGGAGGACGCCTTGGCCGATGTGCCGAAGCAACTCCACCTGGAACTGATGGGCGATGGCGAGATCGACGTGGACTGGGCGCTGCTCATCCGCGACGTGCTGCTCCAGCGGTCGCCGGAAACCCGGTTGATCACACAAGCGCGTTCGACGCTGAAAAACGGTTCGGTGCTGGTGTGGTTGCTCGGCGACCACCGGCTCATTCGGGACGACGCGAAGGTTTTCTTCCGTCGCGCGAATTATTCCGAGCCCGCAGTCACGCCGGAAAAAATCTGGGACGGCGAATTGGCGGAATACGTCGATTCGTTCTCCGAAGCCGACCCGGAAGAGGCCAGCCTGGCCCGGGTGTTGCAACTCATCAACGAATACCTGCCGGTCCAGGAACTGGTCGGACGGATGGTTGATGTGCCAACACTACGGCAGTTCGGGCTGATCGAAAACGAAAAGCTCGATGCAATGCTCACGTCGGCATTTCGGCCGGCAGCCGAATCGGAGGCCACAGCGAAGCCGGAGCAAAGTTCGAAGATTGTCTGCGACAAACCGCAAACAACGCCTTCGAATCAGAAGCAAAACTAGATCAGTAAGATCACTGCAATGCATTGACTTCCCCCTCATCCTGACCTTCTCCCTCGGGGAGAAGGAATAGTTGCTGGATGGATTCGTCCATTCGACAGGCTTAAAGCAATTGCCGCGCGATTCACCAAACGCTGGAAGCGTTTCTCCCTCTCCCCAAGGGAGAGGGCCGGGGTGAGGGGAAACGTAGCTTCCAACGCTTAAAGTCAATCAACGCAGGCGGAGATAAAGCCTTCGCCTGCGCTTTTGTCACAATTTACAATCACCATAAGATCAGGAGGGAGACATGAACACAAACGATCCAATTCAAATCCACGCCACGGGCGAGGCAACGGGCTTCATCCCCGCGCCGGGCGACAAAGGCAAGCCCATCGCCGTCATCGGCACGAATTCCATTCGCGCCGGCTTCCACGCGACGTGTCTGCAACAGGCGCTCAATGCCCGCGGCGCGCCCGGTGTAACCCATCTCGTGCTCAACCCGGACGCGCATGCCGGTTACGGTGCGCCGGTCGGTTGCGTGCTTACGTCGCCGACGCACATCTATCCCGGCCCGGTCGGCGTGGACATCAAATGCTCGATGAGCTTCCTGCAACTCGACCTGCCCGCCGACCAGGTGGTTGACCGCGAGGTCCGTCGCGCGCTCATCAACGCCATCCTCGAACGCACGCCGACTGGACCTGGTCGCGGACAACGTTCCGCACGCAAAGCCCGCAAGGTCGGCGAAGCGCTCGGCGTGAAGGTCGTGACGGAAGGTGCGTCAGCGGAAGTCTTGCACGCGCTCGGCATCCCGCTCGAATGGGCGCAGCGTTGCGAAGACGCGGTGCACGTCGGCCATGACGAAACCCGCGATGCACTCGCGACGCGGCTCGATTGGTTGCGCGCTAACCGCTTCTCGAACTTCGTCGAAAAGATCACGCAGCTTGGCTCGTATGGCGGCGGCAATCATTTCGGCGAGTGCGAAGTGGTTCGCGTCGAGGATAGCGACCGCGCGCGTCAGGCGGCGGGTGTGTTCGGCTTGCGCGATGGTTGTGTGGGCTTCCTCTCGCATTGCGGTTCGCGCGGGTTCGGTCACGCGCTGGCGACCGGCCAGTTCCACGACCTGCAACGCAAGTTCGCGCAGTGGGACATCCCGTTGCCCGGCGACGACAAGGAGCTCGTCTATGCGCCGCTCGGCACGTCCGAGGCTGACGCGTATCTCGATGACATGGCGCTCGGCGCGAACTTCGCGACCGTGAACCATCTGCTCATCAATGCGCTCGTGCTCGAGGCGTTCCAGGAAGTGATTCCCGGCGTGAAAGGTTCTCTGGTGTATTACATCAGCCACAACATCACCCGCCGTGAATTGCTGTCGGACGGAAACGGCGGCTTCAAGGGCGAAGGCTGGGTGCATCGCAAAGGTGCGACACGCGCGTTTCCGGCGGGTCATCCGGCGTTGCAAAACACGCTGTTCGCCACGACCGGTCATCCGATCCTGCTCCCGGGCAATCCGACGGCGGGAAGCGCCATCATGGTCGCCGATCCCGGCGCGCATGTGGCGGCCTACTCGGTGAACCACGGCGCGGGCCGCGCGATGGGCCGCAAGATGGCCGATCGCACGTTGGATCAGAAAACCGTGGATGACGAGTTCACGGCGAACGACATCCTGACGAACTGCCGTCTGTATCCGAAGGATGAAGCGCCCGCGGCTTACAAGGACTTCGACGCGGTCCTGGACTCGGTGAAAGCCGCCGGTCTGGCGAGCGAAGTCGCCCGGCTCAAGGCGCGTTTCGTCATCAAGGACGCCGACGCCAGCCTGCGCGGCGCGGCGTGAACGAGACGAAGCGCAGAAACATCAACGCGGGCAGAGGCGAAAGCTCCGCCTGCGTTACTTAACCAAACTCGTGCAGTCGACAGTAGCCCCTTCGGTTATCAAACCTTTCTTAATAGTAATAACCTTGCTGGTTGTTGACTCGTAGTCACCACTTTTGGGCTGAACGATCACTTCTTCTTTTGTGGGTTGTGGGTTCGCCTTAGCCCACATCGCTTTTAATCGATATTTACCCGGTGTAATTCCATAGATAATGAAATTCACTCGGTTCGATAATTTGCCATCTTTGATTTTGGCGTGTTCGTAGATGTGAGGATACGAGGAATCCAGATTGGCGATCAGATAATGTTCGGGGCGGACTGAATTCCATTTTGACAACGGAATCTGTTCGCTAATCAGGTAAAGACGTAGCGAACCTTCGCCTTTTGCTGGCGATTTGGCGAGGTTGATAACGCCTTTCAAAATGCCGAGGGATTGGTATGTATCCGAATATCCATGTTTGCGATCTGGTGAATCATGGCCATCCCAACCGGCTAAAATCCGGTCCGCTTCAGCTCGCCGATACGATTGTGAAGTGAAGGCGAATATTGTGGCAGGCGTGTCGGATGATGAAGACTGCATGCTGCCAGTAGAGAATTCCGTATCGTGCAACCATTTTTCAATTAACGGTCGATCTTCTTTGACGCGCTGGCGCCCGAGGAAGGAAAGCGACGCCACTGCGAATGCACCGCTCCTGGCCTTTTCTAATGCGTGAGTTCGGCCAGAGAGATTCAGTTGCTGAGTCAGATTTGCTGTGACGTTTCTCAATTTGCCATCACTTAGCTGCCAAACCACCCAGCGATCATCCCAGTCGAGCCAGAGGCAAAACAGTGTTTGATCGCCTTCACGGTGAAAGAAGTGGATGCTGTATTCGCGCCAGTGCCGGGAAGCGGTCGAGTGAGCAAACTTCCCCTCATAGGCAGAACGGGAGGAGAAAAATAATCCATCGTCCTCTTTCTTCCTGGACGGTGGTGGAGCGAATTGTTCCAATGAATATTTTGCCAGCAATCCCTTGCGACTGTAGATCGCAACGACATCGTCCCCGTAGCCGATTCCGAAATAATTATCGAGCGTTACCACTCGCTCACCATCGTTAGAGAGACAAACCTTCACCGGCGCAACATCATTGTTGAGGTCGGTTTTCCAAAGTTCGTTTGTGCCAGCCTGGGCAATGGAAGAAACGGTCAACGATGGCTTGCGATCACCTTTCCCGGGAACGACACGCGCAATGAATCGCCGGTTTTCCGATACAGAATCAAATTCACGCGGGGGCAACCAGGAATCAGCGCAACTGTCGAATAGGCCAGCAAACAGAAAGGCCCAGAAAATCAGACAAACAATTCTGAGGGTGAGATGCGGTATCGTTGTCACTGTCTGCGATTGAGAAGTGACTCTCTATTCAATGCAAGGAAAGAATGGTTCCGTTGGCTAAGCAGCCCAGGTGGCTGTCGACCAAGCTTACCGCGAAATGCATCAATACGCGAACCGTCTTTCTTTCGCGTATTTCGCGTGGTTCGCGGTTTCAACCGTCGTTCGTGCGAAAGCGGCGTGGCGCTTCGCTTCCCGCCGCAGTCCAAAAACCTCGCAGACTTTGTTTGCCACATTCGGAGCGCCGGTTTCCGACCCGGCGTGTTTCCAACGCCTCAGCCCAACGAGCCGGTCAGGAGACCGGCGTTCCGCCAACGGCGAGGCCGAGGAATGAACGGCAGGGGAATGCGGCTCATGCCTTTTCTTTCAACCTCTAAAGATCGAGCCTCGTTACCTCGGCTATTAGAAATCACTGATCCGTGCTGACTGTAACATCCAGACCCTCAGCACGGGCCAGAGCGCCTTGGATGCGGTCAGCGGTCAGAAAGGTTTCACACTCGAGTTCGAGCGCGAGCGCGACATGGAGCAAGTCGAAGCCGCGGCAGCCGAGTCGTTCGGTGTGTTTCGCGGAAAGCGCGCGGGCCGTTTCGATGGCTTTGTCCATATCCACCGAACTCTCGATGAGAACGCGACGGGCAATAAACTTTGACAGGAGCGAAAGGGCAATTTCCATTTCACGCTTGATAGCGGCACGCTCTGAAGCCGGCGCGGAGCGTCGGAGATGGAAAGCCCGCTGGCGGATGGCATTGGTAACCTCCAGGGAATGCAGCGGGAGGTAAAACAGGGGTGGCCTGCCGAGACGACGATATTCGGCTTGAGCGGCCTCCGTCCCCGATTCTTCGGTCACCAGGCGGACCAGGAAACTCGTATCCGCGTAAACCCTCATCGGCGGGATTCCATGACGATTTTGGAGAGGGATATTTTCGAGCGCGGGCCGCGCCGGACTTCAGCAAAGAGCTCTTCGATCTCACGCCGCCGGTGTTCCTCGTCCGCCTCCGTTGCGGTCGCTGGCTGAATGACCCAGAGCGGGCGGCCGTTGTCAGTCACTTGCACGGACTTGCCGGCGCGGGTTATACGTTTGACCTTAAGCGGCTCGCGAACCAGCGTGCGCAGCGTGATTGTCTTCATAGTGTCTGACACTAGTGTCTGACATCATGCATGTCAATCCCCTGCCGGCGAACGCGGTTATTGAATAACCGTGTTGTTGCCAGCGCCACCGTTGAGTGTATCTACGCCCGGGCCGCCAATCAGCACGTCATCTCCGTTCTCGCCGAACAGGATGTCAATGCCGGCACTTCCGATGAGCGTATCGTCATCGTCACCGCCATTGGCCGTGAGGGCAATGCCTCCAGCGGCCAGCCCCGAGGCGTCCATGATATCGTCCCCGCTGAACGTGTAGATCGTGAGCCGATCATTCGCGGCTTCGCTGGAGGTCAGGTTGATTACCGCCGACAACCCCGACACGCTCACGCCGCTCGCATCACCAGTGACGAGGACGACGTCATTCGTGGCCGTGCCATTCACGTAGATGTTGTCGGCCTGAGCATCTCCCGTTACACCACCGACAGCTCCCGCCAGGTTGAGGTTCACTGCGGTAACGTCTGTCGAAGAAAGGTCGTTGATGACGATATTGTCCGCGCCGCCGGCCGCTGCGAAGTTTACGGTCTCGACATCGTTGCAGTCGGTGATGACCCCCGCGACGTCGCGGGTGAAGCGCAGTCGCCCGTTCGTCGCGGTCAGGCTGATGTTCTCCGTGACGTTCGCGCCGTTGAATTGAAGAGCGTCGTCACCCGCCTGGCCTTCGAAGGTGTCGTTGTCGTCGCCCGGATTCCAAACGAACGTGTCGTTGCCCGAGCCGGCCCAGACCGTGTCATTGCCGTCGCCGCCGTTAAACAGATCGTTGCCGGGTGATCCATGCAACGTGTCATTGCCGAGTCCTCCGTTGATGGTGAGCTTGACCACGTTGGAGGCGAGCGCCGAAGCGTCCACTACGTCCATTCCGCCAAGCGCATTGACGGTCAGCGTGTCATTGGCGGCTTCAGAATTGGTGACATTGACGGTTGGAGCGAGCCCAGTGACAACAAACCCTCCGGGCGCTCCGGTTACGAACAGGATGTCGTTGGTTTGTCTGCCGTTGACCGTGATGCTGTCGATTGCCCCATCGCCACCCTCGCTCGGCCCGCGTAAGTTCAGTGAGAGCAAAGTCAAATCGGTACCACTCAAATCGGCGGCCACGATATTGTCAGCGCCGCCCAGCGCGCGGAAGTCGATCGTCTCGACATCGTCAAGGTCCATGGTGACGCTGCCCACATTCCGGATGAACAGCACCCGGTTGCCGTTGGGAACGACATCGATGTTCTCGGCGATGTTGGCGCCGAAGAAAAGCAAGGTGTCCGAACCGTTTTGACCTTCGAGCTTGTCGTTGCCATCGCCGGCATCCCATTGGAAAACATCATTGCCGTCACCCATGAAGGCAACATCAGCACCATTGTCACCGTAAATGTAATCACCACCGTCGCCGCCAAGGAATACGTCATCGCCCTGTGAGCCCAGGAGCGTGTCGTTGTTGGCGCCGCCATCAATCGTCAGTTTGACAACGCCCGCAGGCAACGTTGTCGCAGTCACTCCATCGGCGCCGTCCAGGGCATTGACGAAGAGCGAATCGTTCGCGCCTTCGGAATTGAGAATGTTTACCTGGGCCGCAAGTCCGACGACCGAACAAGATGAGCCCGCACCAAGGACATTGATGACGTCATCCGCGCTCGTCCCATTGACGATGACAACGTCCGCCGCTCCGTCGCCAGTAACGCCGCCGATGGTGCCGGCGAGGTTCACGTCGACGCTGGTCACGCCCGTGCCGGTCAGGTCGTTGACGATGAAACTGTCGGTGCCGCCGAGCGGGCGCGTCTCGACCGCCTCAACGTCATTGAGATCCATGACAATGTTGCCCAGGTTGCGGGTGAATCGCACTCTCGTGCTATTGGTTGTCGAGACTTCGAAAATTTCGCTGCCGGCGGTGCCGTTGAAGATCATTCTGTCGCTGCCGCCCTGTCCCTCGACGGTGTCGTTGCCATCGCCGGGATCCCATTGGAAAGTGTCATTGCCCGCTCCCATGAACACGGTGTCGTTGCCTTGCTGGCCGTCGATGAAATCGTTGGCGTCGCCGCCGATAAGCGTGTCGTTGCCGTTACTGCCCAGCAGCGTGTCGTCGCCCGCCCCGCCGTCGGCATGGATCTGAATCAACGCGGCGAGGTTGCCGGTGCAGTTCAGGGTATCGTTGCCGCCATTGGCGTTGAGGACCAGCTTCTCGGACGTGCCGATGTCCAGGAAGAACGGCGCGGGATTTATGCGATCAAAACGGACCCGCGTGTTATTGGGCACGATGGTAAAATCTTCCGCACCGCCGCCACCGTTGACCTGCACGGTGTCATTGCCACTGCCACCTTCCAAGAGATCGTTGTCATCGCCCGGACCCCAGACCATCGTATCGTCGCCGTCCTCGCCGAAAACCAGGTCATCGTAATCACCACCGCTCAGGGTGTCATTGTCATCGCCACCAAACAGGTTATCCGCACCTCCTTTGCCGTAGAGCGTGTCGTTGCCGGGACCGCCGCTGAGGAGATCAGCCCCGCTACCGCCGGTGAGCGTGTCGTTGCCGGTCGAACCATAGATGTGAGCGCTGGGCATCGCGCCAGACGCTTCGTCGAGCGCCAGTTGGTCATTTCCATTCTGGCCGAAGATCTGGATAAGCGACGTGTTTGCAATCGTGGGAACGCCACCAGCGATGGACACGGCGCCGTTGTTGATCAATATGACGCCAAGACTGTTGCGTTTTACAACGATGATGTTGTCCAGGCCATCACCCATGATCGTCAGCACACCGGTCGACGGATCGAACGTGGCCGTTATCACTTGCTGGGGAAGCAATCGCTTGACCCGGAAGAACAAATTGCCTGGGTTAGCCATGGGGTTTGTAACGAACAGAAATCCGCCGCCGCCCGCGAGGACCGGACTGAAATTGGTCCAGGTCGTCGAAGTTGGGCTTGCTTCCACCTGATAGGAAACCGAGTTCGAAGCGAACCAGCTCAGGACAATGTTTTGGTTCACGCGAGAGGCGGTGACCTGGAGATTGGCATCAATGGTCGTGGCCTGGGACCAAAGGCACAGGGTAAAAGCGCTCAACACAACGGCCACGACCGACAAACGACCGAGTGAAGGCGCCCGCGTAAGGGTTACTGGTTTCATGGTCGTCGTTTGTAACCCTGCATTACGAGGCCGACAATGTGCGTCTGGCGCACATGTGCGAGGCGCGCACAGGTGGCAAATGCACGGGCAGGTTGCTCATGAAGCGGATGAAGCCGTAGACGCGTTTCACGGCGAACGACAATCGCTTTTGCTGTTTTCGCCGTCCGGGAATTTTGTATAAACAGCCCATGTCCAAACCGGCCAAAAAACGTGCGCTTCCCAAAAGTCCGAATCTTTTTCAAACGGTCATCCAGAATCGCGACGTAAAACGCGTCCGCGAACTTCTCGCGGCAGGTCATAAACCGGACGGGAGCGCAGCACGGCAGGCGGTGGATGCGTGCATCAAGGCATCGTCCACCGCACAGATGAAGGAAAAGCCGTTGTTCGGTCGGATGCCATCAAAGAAAGAGCAGGAAAAGGCAGCTGCGGAAGCCGAAGCCTGTTATGAAATTGCGAAGTTACTGCTCGAGGGCGGTGCGACCGTTCCTGAATTGCTTTGTTCGGCGGCGCGTTGTGGAAACGCGAAGCTGGCGCTGTTGCTGATTCGCCATGGAGCGGATGTGGATTACGATCCCCCGATGGGCACGCCGCTGGAGAATGCGGTGACCGCCGGGAACACGGAGATAGTGCAAGCCTTGATTAAGGCTGGTGCCGACATCCAGCATCAAGGAATCGGCGGGACGCTGCTCACACGCGCGGTTGACGCGGACCATAGCGAAATTGCGAGGCAACTGATTGCGGCAGGAGTTGACGTGAATGCGTCGCCTCGATTCGGAAGTTGCGCGCTGCTGACAGCGGTCACCAAACGTAAGGCTGAATTCGTGCAATTGCTGTTGGTGGCTGGGGCGAATGTGAATCAAAAGGGATCGATCGTGTGCGGAGAATTCGGCGAGCCCGAAGTGACCGAAGATGGAATGCACATCCCAAATCCACCGGTTGCCCGTGAGGCGACGCCGTTGATAGTGGCGGTGCGCCGAGGGTATGCCGACATAGCGGGTCAGCTGATTGCAGCCAACGCAGACGTCCACGCCCTCGACGCGGAAGGCTATACCGCGATGGTCTACGCGTTGAAGGCGAACGATCAACCGCTGATCAAGCTGCTAACAGATGCTGGAGCGAAACCGCCAAAATATGCCGAAGGCTCGCTGCCGTCCGCGTGGATGGCGGCTGCCAAAGCGGGCGATTGCGCGCGGCTACGAGACTTAATTAGTGATGGCGTAGACGTCAACCTGAAGCACGCCAGTCGAGACGAGGACGACAAAGGAGACGATGACGACAGTGACGGTGAGGCGACCGCCCTCAAATACGCGGCGCAGAAAGGTCACCTCGATGCGGTAAAGCTGCTGCTCGCGTCAGGAGCCAACGTGGACGAAAAGTTTGGAGGCAGCTTTGATCCAGGGCAGAAAACGGCACTGATGTATGCGGCCAAGGCTGGACATTTGGAAATCGCACAGACGTTGATCGCAGCCGGCGCCGCGCCCACCGCCAGGGATCAACGTGGAAAGACTCTGCTGCATTACGCCGCCGAAGGTGGACATGCCGGAATGATTGACCTTTTGATGAAGCACAGTCTGAAAGTAGAAACGAAGACGAAAGATGGCACATCCCCGCTGATGGCGGCAGCCGCCACTGGGCACGCGGACGCAATTACGGCGCTGGTAAAAGCGGGCGCTGATCCAAATCGTTTCACGGGTGGGATGACAGCGCTTTGGTATGCGGCATCCGGCGGACACACCACGGCCGTGCAAGCGCTCCTCAACGCGGGAGCGGACCCGAAAGCAGGAGATAAGGCGTTTTCACCTCTCCAAGCGGCTTCGATGGATGGACACAAGGACGTGGTGAACTTGCTGCTTAAACATGGCAAAACCGGAAAGAAGGGCGGCGACGCAAAGAAGACCACAGAGACAGATGGAGCCGCCCTGGCTGACGCCGCGTTGATGGGGCAGGTCGATATCGTACGCACCTTGCTGGAATCCGGCGCGGACCCAGATGTCCCGGGCGAAGAACATTTCACCGCATTGATGGGCGCGGTGCGGGCGGGACGTATTGAGCTGGTGCAGATGCTATTGAAGGCAGGCGCGGACGTGAATGCGCTCAACGAAGACGGCGAAACGGCGCTTGATCTGGCTTACGACAACATCAAAGCCGCGAAGGATCAGAGCAAGTTTCTCAAGATGATCGGTGGCGACGACATGGATGCCGAGACTCGTGAGGCGATTCATGTGATCAAGGCTGCCGGCAACGAAGATGAGATCACGGAAGCGCTGAAGAAGGCTGGAGGGAAGCGCGCAAAGGAACTGAAAGGTAAACGGGCTCCGCGCCCAACCGAACCAGAGAGGAAGCACAAAGAACCAGTCGAAGTAGCAATACCCGATTTTCGGAAGCGCGCGAAGAAACCCGAATATCAGAAAGCGATCGAAGACCTGGCTACGATCACCGGAAAACGCGCGAAACCAGTCACCAATGAGGAACGCAATTCATTAAACGGCTGCGTCTCGTTCCAGGTGTTGACCGAAACGGCAGATAAAATTCTCAAGGAACATCACGAAAAGTTCCTGAAGCGCGGGTGTTATCTATTCAAATCGAACCGCGGATACACGAGCGGCAAAGATACACTGACGCTATTGCCGACGACCAACCGCGCGGAGGTGCTGGCTGCCTTTCAGACGAACGGTGCTAATTGCGATATTTACACGTCAGATATCATTCGTTGGTTGGACGAGCTTGAAAAGACTCAGCCGTTCGTGATGACGGGCGCGGGATTCGATTGGTGCGAGGGGAGGTTTGCCAAGCCGGTAGTGGACAGCAAAAAGCTGGCAAAACAAATGTACGAGTTCTGCCCGGATATCGTGGACCAGGGGACAGGAGATGTTTCACGTCTGGCTCTGGAGTTGAAAAAGACACAGCGCTTCTTCTTTTGGTGGGACTAGCGTCGAGCCGACGCGAGTCCAATCCTTTCACGAGTATGCGCGTTCACATTATCTCCGATCTGCATCTGGAGTTCGCGCCTTTCCAACGCAACAAAGTGGATGCCGACGTGGTGGTGCTGGCCGGCGACGCACATAACGGGCTGAGCGGAATCAAATGGATTCTCAAAAACTTCCCGGAACAGCCGGTGATTTACGTGCTCGGAAATCACGAGTTTTATGGACACAAAATTCCGAAGCTGATTTCAGAGGTCAAAGCGCGGGCGCGAGGAAGCAACGTTCATGTCCTGGAAAATGATGCAGTGCGAATCGGCAACGTAACGTTTCTCGGCGCGACGCTCTGGACGGACTTTCGGCTCAATGGAGAACTCGATCGAGCGGACGCGGCGGCCCAAGCAGGAATGGAAGACTTCCAGCAGATTAAAGTCACGCCGTCATACCGCCGTTTTCGTCCCAGGGACGCCCGGCAAATCCATGCCCGGTCTCTGCAGTGGTTGGGTCAGCAGGTTCAAGCAGCGCGAGGAAAGGTCGTGGTAGTGACTCATCACGCTCCGAGTCCTCAATCCATCCCGCTGGGATTTTGCGATCATTGGTTGAATCCGGCGTTCGCTTCGAATTTGGAGTCCTTTATCGCAAAGAGCGGGATTAAATTTTGGATTCACGGGCACGTTCACAGTCGCTCCGACTATGTGGTTGGAACGACTCGCATCGTGGCCAATCCCCGAGGCTTTCGTGACGAAATCACAGATTTTGATCCGCGTTTGGTGCTGAAACTATGACTCTTCCGATGTGAAAGAAATTGCGTTGAGCAAGCGCAATTTTGTCGCCACTCATATTGCTCTTACTCGAAAATAAAAACTATGTCCGCAACTCACCAAGCAAAGGCAGTGCGATTTCAGGAACTCCATCGCAAGCCGGGGGCGCTTCTCATTCCAAATCCGTGGGACGCTGGCTCGGCCCGGCTCCTGGCCGGCCTGGGGTACGAAGCTCTGGCCACATCGAGCGCGGCCGCGGCGGGTGTGTTGGGTCGACGCGATGGCAGGATGTCGCGCGAAGAATCATTGGCGAACGCGCGAGCGATTGTCGAGGCAACGGATTTGCCAGTGGCAGCGGATCTGGAGAATGGTTTTGGCGACCACCCGAGTGCGGCGGCGGAAACCATCCGATTGGCAGCGGGCATCGGCCTGGTGGGCGGTTCAATTGAAGACGCCCGGCCCTACCGCGATAAGCCAATCTATGAATTTGAACTCGCCACGGAGCGGATCGCCGCTGCGGTCGAAGCGGCGCGATCCCTGCCCTTCCCGTTCACGCTGGCAGCGCGCGCGGAAAATTTTGTGCGCGGCAATCCCGATCTGGACGATACGATCAAGCGCCTGGTTGCCTACGAAAAAGCAGGTGCGGATGTCTTGTTTGCTCCCGGGCTGCCGGATTTGGCGGCGGTGCGAGCGGTGTGTTCGGCGGTGTCGCGCCCGGTGAACTTCGCCGTGGGCGGCCGTGGTAGATCATTCAGTGTTGCTGAACTCGTTGAGGCCGGTGTGAAGCGCATCAGCTTCGCCGCGTCGTTCTATCGAGCGTCGATGACAGCGCTTTTGGAGGCTGCGCAGGAAGCGCAAACCAAAGGAACATTTAGCTTTGTCGATCGCGCAATGCTTACGGCAGACCTGAACCGGTTCTTTCCGGAGCCCGACCCCTGAGGAGGTTTGTCCATGCAATGCTCACGTCAGGATTGAATTTCAGAGGCAACTCCTTTATCCAATCGCTCATTCGAGCCCAATCGTATATGAAAACATCCACCCTCCTGCTCCCGAGCATTGCTGCCCTCGCCGCTGTTGCTTTGAACGCTTACGCCGCTGACTTTCCTCAATGGCGCGGGCCGAAACGGGACGGCCACTCGCCCGAAACTGGTTTGCTCAAAGAGTGGCCGAAGGACGGCCCCAAACTCGTCTGGCAGGTGAAGGATATCGCGTCGGGCTACTCGACGCCGTCAATCGTTGGTGACCGGATTTACCTCATCAGCAATGAGGGAATGGAGAACGAATTCGCGCTCGCGCTATCGACCAAGGACGGCAGTCGTGTGTGGTCAACGAAATTGGGTGTCGTCGGCAATCCCCAGCAGGATCCGAGTTATCCCGCCGCGCGCTCCACGCCCACTGTGGAGGGCAAAGTCCTCTACGCACTTGGTTCCGATGGCGATTTGGTCTGTCTCGAAACGACGACCGGAAAGGAAAAATGGCGTAAAAGTCTGCGAAAGGATTTCGGTGGCAAACCCGGCGTCTGGGCCTACTCCGAGTCGCCCTTGATCGATGGTGATGCGCTGATCTGCACCCCCGGCGGAAGCGATGCCACGATGGTTGCATTGAACAAGAACACCGGGGCAACGATCTGGAAATGCGCGCTGCCGGACGGCGGGGACGCCAGCTACGCGTGCCTTATCGTTTTCGAGTCAACCGGCACCAAGCAATACGTTCAATTTCTGCAGCAGGGATTGATCGGTGTGGAAGCCAAAACAGGAAAACTCTTGTGGCGCTACGGACGCAGCGCCAAAGACAGTCCCGCCGTGATCATCACTCCCCTCGCCGATGGCGACTACGTTTACAGCGGCGCATTTCGGGCAGGCGGCGCGCTGGTGAAGCCCACAAAGAAAGACGGTGAATTCGTTGCCGAAGAAATTTACTTCAACAACAAACTGCCGGTCGGCCTGGGCGGTGTGGTGAAAGCAGGTGATTACCTTTACGGCTCCAGCGGACAAGGCGTGATGTGCGTTGACTTCAAGACTGGAGAAATCAAATGGGAAGAGCGCGGCATCGGCCCGTCGTCCTGGCTGGTCGCAGACGGGCGACTTTACTTGCACGCAGAGCGAGGTGACGTGGCACTACTCGAACCAACCCCGGAAGCGTATCATGAGAAAGGTCGCTTCACCCCACCAGACCAACCCACGCGCCTCAACCAGATGGAGAAAGCGTGGGCTTATCCCGTGATTGCCAATGGTCGACTATACATCCGGGACCAGAACTCGCTTTGGTGCTACGACATCAAAACAAGGAAGTGAAGATCAGCTAAACAGTTGGCGAATCCTCGCCCTTACTTCCTGGAACTTGGCATCCTTGATTTTTCCAGCAGCATACAGGATCACAGATTGCTCTACAGTGAAGAGGCGGTTGGCCCGAATAAAACTGTCCACCGCCAAGCGACCACGCTCAAAGTCGGCGAGCAACAAGGGAATCGAATAACCATCGCTACATTCTCTTCTCGTGATCTGACACAGCACCAGGTCGTCACCCGCTAAATCAGCTACAACCCGAGCAGGACGGCGTTGCCAGATTGGAGGTTGGTCTGCGGAAAGGGAAGAACAACTACCTCGCCAATCAGAGGCTTGCCCATGCGGCGTCCTCCTCCGGCGTGTTCCAATCCTTGGCCAGCGCGGATTCACTCAGGAGCAAGCCATTGAACGATTCGTCCTCGTTCTTGTGCCGCAAGAAGCGCGCAAAGTCATAAACCTCGCGCTGCAATGATTCGGGCATTGCGGAGACTTCCTTTTCAATCAGCTCGCTCATGCTCATGCGCACATGCTATCGTCTCCCTCCGCATCTGGCAAGGCTACCCCTACTCGTGATGCCCGTTGCCGTCCTGACGATGCTTCTTGTATTCCTCGACCAGTTTCGCCTCGGCATCACGCGGCATTTCTTCGTAGTGACTGAAGTCCTCAGTGTGAACTCCTCGCCCCCCCGTGAGTGAGCGCAGCGTGCTGGAATAGCGATAGAGTTCCTTGGCCGGCACGTGCGCCTTGATCACTTGAAAAGTTCCGTCCACATCCATGCCCTGGATTTTCCCACGCCGGCTGGAGAGATCACCCATCACTTTGCCCATGCAATCTTCCGGAATGCGAATCTCCACGGTGTTGATTGGCTCAAGCATACAGGGCCGCGCAGCCGTGAACGCTTCTTTGAACGCGTAGTAGCCTGCGGTCTGAAACGCGATATCTTTGGAATCCACCGGGTGCATCTTGCCGTCGTAAAACTCAATCTTCACGTCCACGACGCGATAGCCCGCAATGATGCCTTCCGTCACGGCACGGTCCACACCCTTCTCCACTGACGGCACGAAATTCCGGTCCACATTCTGTCCCACGAGTGTTTGCGTAAACTCAACGCCGCTGTCACGTGGTCGCGGCTCAATCCGCATCCAGACTTCCGCGAACTGCCCCGCGCCGCCGGTCTGCTTTTTATGACGATACTTTGAGTCACCCTTGCCGCGAATCGTCTCGCGATACTTCACCCGCGGCTCGCCTAACTCGACATGCACGCCAAAACGCCGACGCAACCGATCGGCGATCACCTCCAGATGCAATTCGCCTTGCGCCGAAAGGACGGTTTGATGCAGTTCACCGTCCACGTGGTGTTGAAACGTCGGATCTTCGTGATGCAAGGCCGCCAGGCCCGAGGCGACCTTTTCTTCTTCGCCCTTCACCGTGCTTTTGAGCGATGCATGGATGCAGGGCTTGGGATAAACCACCTTGGGCAGCGATACCGGATGCCTGGCGCTGCACAACGTGTTTCCGGTATGCGTATCCTTCAGTTTCACCACTGCGCCAATATCGCCGGCGTTAAGCGCCTGCACCGTTTCCCGGTTCTTGCCGTTGAGCAAATAAATCTGCCCGATCTTCTCTGTGGTTCGGCGATCCGTGTTGTAGAGTTCCGAACCAAACTTCACCTGGCCGGAATAAACGCGGAAGAACGACAACTCCCCAAACTGCGCCTCGCTCATCGTCTTGAACACATAACACACCGTCTCGCTCCCACTGAGATCCACGTCGCATTCCTTGCCGTTGGCATCAATCGCCGAGACGGTTTTGCGATCCACAGGAGATGAACCGTATTTGGCAATCATGTCCATGAGCCGCGCCACGCCGATGTTGTTCTCCGCCGACGTGCAAAACACGGGGATGAACGACTGCTTCTGCAACGCCGCGTGCAGTCCGCCGCGCAATTCGTCCTCCGTGAGCGAACCTTTGTCCATCCACTTCTCCATCAGCGTGTCGTCGGCCTCGGCGATGTATTCAATCAGACGCTCGTGGGCCTGCTTCACGCGTTCCGCCCACTGACCACTGGCCGGCGCTTCAGTGAACTTGCCGCTCTTGTCGGTGGCATAAGTGATGATTTCACTGCGTGGCACGTCGAGCAATTGATTGAAACCCGGGCCGGGATTCACCGGCATGGCCAGCGGAAACACGCGTTCGCCGAAGTGCGCGCGCAATTCCACCAGCAAATTGTCGAAGTCCGTCTCCTCTTTATCGAGGCCGTTGATGACGATCATCTTCGGAATGCCGTCTTCCGTCGCCGTCTTCCACGAAGCGTCCGTGCCCACCCCGACACCGTCTCTCGCGTTCACAACCACCAAGGCAAAATCCCCCACGCGCAATGCGCCCAGGCCTTCACTCAGGAAGTCCGCGTAACCCGGGCAATCAATGATGTTAAACTTCTTGTTGAGCCATTCGAGGTGCAACAGCGAAGCCTGCACGGAGATTTTCCGGTTCACTTCACTGACGTGATAATCCGACACCGTCGACCCGGCGGCGATGGTGCCCATGCGATTGATGACGCCGGCGCAGGCGAGCATGGCTTCACACAGCATCGTCTTGCCGGACGTTGCGTGGCCCACGACGGCGAAATTGCGTATGTCTGCGGCTTGATATTCTTTCATAGAAACAACGGAGTTGTGGAGATTGAGCGAGAGGAAACGTCGGCTAGATTTTTAAGCCCAGCTTTCATGTGACGAATTCTAGGCCCGCTTTCGTTAAAGTGCCAGAGGGAAACTGTGGCAATAATTGCGCGAGGCACACCGGTAATTGGCCTGCCTTACGCCGATTGGATGGCAGCCACGTCGGAGCGGAACTTGGTCAGGCAAAGGGAATGAACGGCAAAGGAATATTTGTTATTCCCTTTACCGTTCATTCCCCTGCCGAATTCATTGAACTTGAACCCGACTCCTCTCCAAGGAATCAGCAACTTGCCAAAGTTTGACCGCACCCTTAGTTTGCATCCATGACAACGACCGTTGAAGGCATCTATGAGGACGGCAAAATTGTTCTCCCGCAACCGTTGTCGCTGCCAGAAAAAACTCACGTCCGAGTGACCATTGAGTCTGACGTCGATCGCGAAACCTGGTCGAAGCTCTCTGAACAAGCTTTAGCCAAAACCTGGGACAACGCCCACGACGACGTCTTTAATGAACTGACCGCAATGGCCAGCGATCCGCAAATTCAACGCGAACTTCGCTCTATCCAAGCCGACTTCGCCGCCGCCGAGTGCGACGGATTGGGTAAAACCTGATGGCTATTCAACGCGGCGACATTTACCTGGTGAACCTCAACCCGGTACAAGGCCGGGAACAGGCTGGCCGCAGACCTGTCCTCGTTCTCTCCGCCGATCCGATCAATCGGTTGCCGCTTGTGATTACGGTCGTGATCGGAACAAAGGGTGAAAACGTCGCTCGAGATTACCCCACTAACGTCCGCATTCCGTCCTCAGAAAGCGGCCTCCCCATGGAAACGGTCTTTCTCTGCTTTCAGCTTCGTTCGCTTGATCCCACGCGGTTTGAAGGCGCACCTGCCGGAAAGATCTCCGGCGCAAGCTTGAGCAGGGTTGAAGGCGCCGTTCGTTACTGTCTCGGGCTTTGAGTCAAGTGCCTCACATAAACACGACAGCAGCGAGTGATTGCTGTCTTTAGTACCGAATCTTGTCCGCCTTGTTCCCCCACTCCTTGAAAGCGGCCAAGGCCTCCAGCCGAAGCAGTTGCTTCATCGGAATCTTGCGGCGCTCAATCGGCGTGGCGACTTCCTCGTAGATCAAATCGTCGTCAAACTCAATCTTCTGCGCGTCCTTGCGGGTATTGCCGTAATAGACCGTCTTGAGGCGCGCCCAGTAAATCGCGGAAAGACACATCGGGCACGGCTCGCAACTGGTGTAAAGCACGCAGTCGTCCAGGATGAACGTTTTGAGTCGGCGACAGGCATCGCGAATGGCCACGATCTCGGCATGCGCCGTGGGATCGTTGGTGGATGTCACCTGATTCCAACCGCGCCCGACAATCTTGCCACGCCGCACGACCACTGCGCCAAACGGTCCGCCATGATTCGCTCGCATCTTCGCGAGCGACAGGCGGATGGCTTCACGCATGAATCGTCTCACGAGAACAGCGAAGCGGGGTTTTCTGATTTCGACAAGAACTTTCCGTGGTCCAGCACCTTTTGCAGGCTGCCATTCGACCATTTGCGCAGGCGATGGAGAGCCGCAAACGTAAAGTCTGGCGCACCCCCGCCCTGCCCGCCCACCAACTCAGCGCCGCGCCGGACGTTGTCCATCATCCAGGCGGGCAATGAGAGGTGATAGGGATTCCGTTTCACTTCGCCGACATGGAAAGAGGTGGCAGCAATGAGATCAGCCAAATCGTTTTCGCTGATTTCGACTGCAAGGTTCGGGTCATCCATTGCGCCCCAGAACTCGGTCTCCACCGTGAAACACTCAAAGCTCGCCGGCATTTGCTTCAAGGCGTCGGTCACCAGGTAATGCACGCCGATGTGCGTGCCGTTCCAGTCACGCTCGTGCGGAAACAAAATCACTCTCGGATTGTGCTTAACCAGGATGTCCGCAATCACCTTCACCATGCCGGCCCAATACTGCGGTTCACTTTGGCGTGCTTTGACCGTTACACGTTCCAGTCCATTCGGGATAGTCGTCTGCAAGCCAAAGCCGAGGTAATTGCACGCGTTCTGCAGTTCCACCAACCGCTCGGCCTGCCGCTCCTTCTTGCTGCCCTGGGTGACCGCAACGTTGACGACGTTCATCTTCGCCTCGCGATAAAGGCGCAACGCCAGTCCGCCCGAAATGGTTTCATCA
>DASUGI010000410.1:0-4652 GCA_036274115.1 Verrucomicrobiia bacterium | reverse complement strand
GTTGACCCTGCTCCGTGAGGAAGTGGCCTGGCAGACTGCGCTGCGAGCAGCGAGGTCTTAATGAACCGCCGTGATACGGAACCGTACGTCCGGTGGTGTGGGAGGACAGTGAGGTTCTAACCCTCACTTCCTACCCGATATTCGTTAACTCATTGCATCGCCTGCATTTTCGGGCTGGCGAAGGCGCTGAACGATTTTTTCGTATCAGGTAATCCGGCTTTGGCGGGCGTGAATGGGGGGACCGCTTCAAATTGACCTTCCTCAATAAAGTGGACGCAAGCTTCCACCACCTGCTTGCGCCAGGGCAGATACGTGTGTGAGTAGTGCACAATCAGGAAGTCGTCCATCCCCTCCAGCTTCGTGCTCGCGACGGAAACTTTACCGTCATCCGGGCCGGGGATGAACATGGAGTAGAAAGGATTGAGCGTGCGATCGCCAGCGATGACACCCAGATCAAACCGGGCCGGGCCGAGCCGTTGGGGTGCGGATTCCGGGTCGGTGCCTAACTGCTGGCCGGCCGGTCCGGTAAAGAATTCGAAGAAAGGCCAGTTCCGGAACGTGTCGACGAGTTCACTCCCGTGATTGGGCGGTGCAATCATCACCACGCGCCCGAGGTTGGTCATTGGGTTGTTGGACAAATACTCGCGCAAAACGATGCCGCCCAAAGAGTGAGTGACAAAGTGCACCTTGACCGTGGGATCCTGAATGTGCTCCTTCAAAATGTCCGCGAGGGTCTTTGACGCGATGTCTTCAATGGACAGCCTGGTGCAGGGGTAAGTGATGTTGATTACCCGAAAGCCCCTTTCCTCAAACGCCCACTCGAGTCGCTTCATTGCGGAGGAGGTGCGAATCAATCCGTGCAGCAGCACGACGTATTCGGAATTCGTGTTTGACGTGGTGGCGACAGGTGCGGCGAAACAAAACTCACCTGCCGTCAGCACGGTCAACAGTGCGATCAGAATTTTGGTTCGATGAATCATTTGGTGACGACGCCGGATGTGGCGACGGCGAGAGAATAGGCTCGCCGGGCCCGGCGCGTCCAGCCGTTTGTGCGAAGATTTGCGCCCGTGGCGCGAGGCGGTTAGTCTGCTCGCGTGAGCAAGAAGAGCGGCAAAATTGCTGAGCGGATCGCGGCGTTTCAAGGACGGGAACTGGATGCGCATTATCTCGGTTACTTCGACTGTTTCAACGACCAGCTCTTCTACGAGGCGCATGATGTGCTCGAAGAACTGTGGCTGGCAGATCGGCACGGACCGAATGGAGATTTCTTTAAGGGCCTCATTCAACTGGCCGGAGCGTTCGTTCATTTGCAGAAAGAGCGGTTGCGCCCCTCAGCGGCGTTGTTCAAGCTCGCCCAGGCCAACTTTAAAAAATATCCGCCGTCCCACGAACAATTGCAGGTCAGCTCCGTGTTGGAGCTGATTGAAATTTGGTTGGGTTGGCTGGAGCAGGGTGAATTTCAAAGGAATCCGTTGCGTCAGCAGCTTGCACCCAAACTCGAGCTGGTTGCGGGAAACTGAGAATCCGTTTAGGATTCGCGCGCGAGGGAGGTATTGGCGCCCAGACTGGCAACTGGACGCAGCATTCCGAACAAATCGTCGCTCCGCGACATCATGATCAACACCAGGTTTTGGCTCGTAAAACAGCAACTCAGTTCGAAGTTGCCGCAGAAGCGCATGAAAGGGGTGCAAAGCCTGCGTGGTGTCAACGATCCGGAAGCGATGGCGCTGCTGCTCAGTGCTCTGAAAGATCGCGAAGCCGCCGTGCGATCGGAGGTGGTCAATGCGCTCGGAGGTTTTAACAATGCTACGGTCGTGCGAGCCCTGATTGGTGCGCTGCGGGATCATGCTGAAACCGTCCAGGCCCTCGCCATTCAAGCATTGAAAAAGATTGGCGACGCAAGCGCCATTGAACCGGTCGCCAGCGTCCTCTTGCGGGGCTCACCGAAGGTCCAGATGCAAGCGGCCCACGCGTTGCGTTCGTGGGATTGGTCGCCGCAAACGATGGACGAACAAATCGCCTATTACGTCGCCCTGGGTGATTTCAAACGCGTGCTCGTGTTTGGTCCCCCCGCCATCAATGCCTTGGTGACCGTCTTGTGCGGCGGCACTGAAGAGCGGCGCGCGGCGGTGGCGAACCTCCTCGGTGAAACCGGAGATCCAACGGCAGCCAAGCCGTTGATTGCGGCGTTGAAGGATTCCGCGCCGACCGTGCGCGCGGCGGCGGCCGGTGCCCTTTCGCGATTGGGCGATCGCCAGTTGTGGTCGTCGCTGGTGCCGTTGCTGAAGGACAAAACCTGCAATGTCCGCGTTGCGGCAGTGGCAGCCATCGGCCGGTTGGGTGACGCGCAAGCCTGGGAAGTGTTGGCGAACCTGGCGACGGATCGTGAATGGGAAGTGCGGATGACGCTGGCCGAGGCTTTGGCCCGACTGAAGGACGAGCGCGCGTTGCCCACCGTGCTCCAACTGCTGAAAGATGCGGATCAGGAAGTGCGGCAGAGTGCGGCGGGTGCGTTGGGTGACATGGGGAACGAAAATCATATCGAGCCCCTGGTGATGGCGATGGTGGATGAACACATGGGTGTGCGGCAGGCCGCGGCGCGGTCTTTGGCGATGATCGAGCCGTATTGGGAGAAATCGCCGCGGGTTCGCGCGTTCGTGCCCAAGTTGCAAGAGGCGGTGTCCGACCACGATCCCGGCGTGCAGGCAGCAGCAGCGCTGTTGGTGCGGCGTCTTACGGGCCGCAGCGCCGCCGAAATCCTCGCATCGGAAACGAAGCCGGTGTCGCCGCGCAACGAGGAACTGATGGAACTGTTCCGACAATTCATGACGGACCAGGATGAGTGCGTGCGATTGGCGGCGGCGGAAGCGCTGGGCCGTTTGAAACTGCCGATCGCTATTCAGACGCTGCAAAATGCGTTGCGTGATCCGAGCAAGTGGGTGAAGCAAGCCGCGGAACACAGCCTCCAGGAGATTACCCGCAAGATGCGATATTGATTTCCGATGGCCCTGACACAAGCGGATGCCACTCAAACACGACGAACTTTCCTGACCGAAAAAGGGAATTCACTTCACTTTTGGTCGCGCGTTGCGCTGAATGTGAATGATTGGATGTTACCACCTCAATGCCGATGAAAGGACCGCAAAAATCCGCCGCTGCTGTCGGCGCTCGGCGGGTTCTCTTCGTGGACGACGACGTGAAGTTCCTGGAAACCGTCCGGGAATTGATGATTGCGCTGAGCGCTGGACATTGGGCGGTGTTGACCGCTGAGAGCGCGAGTCGGGCTTTCGCGTTGATGCAGGAACAGGCGGTGGATCTGGCGGTGATTGACGTGCAGATGAATGTGATGGATGGCATTCAAATGCTTTCCTTGCTCAATCGCGGTTATCCCAATGTGCAGAAGGTGGTGCTCACCGGCCATGCCAGTGAAAAATACCGCGCGGCTTGCCTCAGCAACGGCGCTGAGTTGTTTCTGGAGAAGCCCACCAGCCCCGACGGTTGGCAAAGCCTCCATGCGGTGCTCAACGAGTTGATCCGCGTCCGGCCCGAGGAAGGATTTCGTGGGGTGCTGCGGCGCGTGGGCCTGCAGGATGTCATCCAGATGGAGTGCCTGGCGCGCAGTTCGTCCGTGCTCGAAATCTCCAACACGCGCAGAACCGGCCAGATCTTCATTGATACGGGACAGATCGTTCACGCCCAGGTTGGCCAGGCGGTCGGCGAGGAAGCGTTCGCCCAGTTAATGGCGTTCGGCGGCGGCCAATTTAACTTGCGCCCTTTCACCGAGCCACCCGAACGGACCCTCTCGGGACAGTGGGAATTTCTCTTGATGGAGGCGGCGCGCAGGAGTGATGAGGCCAGGGAATCCGGGGCCCCGTTGATGGACGAGGAGACTTCGCCCGAGGTCGCCGAAGGTGTCAAACCGCCGTTGTCGGAAGACGTGCAAGCACTGCTCGCAAAGGCGGCGTCAAATCCGCCCCTGCCGCAGACCGCACCGGTCGTCCCGCCCGGCGTGCGGTCGCGTCCGCGGATCGACGAGATGCTGGTCTGTTCTGCTCAGGGTGAAGTCCTGCACGAGTGGCAATGCCCGGCCACCGAGGGGTGGGTGAGTTTTTTTGAGTTCATGTCGCAACGAACCCGACTGCTGGCGCAGTCGCTGCCGTTGGGCAAGTTCGACCGGTTGGAGGCCCAGAGCGGCGGTTCGCGGGCGATCGTGCTGATCTCCGCCGAACGCGGTGTGTTGATTAAATCGCGCCGGGAGTTGCTGAGCTGAGTGATGACGCACGAGAACAAAGAGCAACTGACGAAGTGGCTGCGCGCGGCGACCGAGGTGCGCGGCACGTTGGTGCGCAGCATCCGGTTTCCGGATCAAACGATTCTGCGCGAGGGGGCGGAGAATGAGTTTTCCGCCAAAGCGCTGGAACTGGCCTGGCGCGTCGTGAGTGACACGTTTCACGTCTTGAACGCTCAACGTTTTCCTCCGGACCGGCTCTCATGGATCTACGATCGCGCCGTGCTGCATTGTGTGCGGCGAGCCGATGGCGCGATGCTTGGCGTGTTTTCGGCTCGAAAAGCTTCCGAGGTGGATGGCGAAGGGTTGAACCGGTTGCTGAATGAATTTCTCGGTTTGGCTTTGGCGAATTCCCTCGAGAGTC
>DASUGI010000409.1:0-6399 GCA_036274115.1 Verrucomicrobiia bacterium | reverse complement strand
TTGCCGCCAACTGCGGCCCACATTCGCGGGGGTGCTGTTTGCCCAGGGAATCAATTCCATCGCTTCCAACAAGGCTTGCACTCGCGCGGTTAAATCATTTGGCGGTAAGCGGCGATGATACTGCAACGGCAAAGCGACATTTTCCGCCAGCGTCAAGTGACTCAACAGTTGTCCACCATCGAAAACAAATCCCAGCTTTAACCGGTGCGCCATGCGTGGCTCGTCAAAGATAGGCATCCGTTCCCCCAGCAACCAGTATTCCCCCCCGGCCGGCGACATAATCCCGCCGGTGGTCATGAGGAAATCGGTTTTGCCGGTATATTGCGGTGCGCCCACTACCCAAAACTCGTTGGCCTTCACGGTCCAGTTTACATCCGCAGCCACTACCCTTGCCGGGCTCTTCATCGACGTGACAGACACTGCCCGCATGTCAATCACCGGGATCTCGTTTGTGGGAAGAGCCTGATTCATCACAGGGCGACGTAAACGATGATGAACAAGGCATCCAGCAGAATGCAGGCAATGGTGCTTTGCGCCACGGCGCGAACCGTCGCGCGGGAGATTTCATCCAATTGCAACTGGTGCGCCAGTCCGTGAAAGCACGTGACCACCGCAATGATGAAGCCAAATCCCAGCGTCTTCAACGCCAGCAGCGCAAAATCCATGTAGGTCAATGCACCCGCCAGTTGCCGAAAGTAGTCTCCCGGAAGAATCGGCACGTCCTGGACAAACGCCCAGAGATAGCCGCTGACCAACGTGCCCAGGATCAGATAAACCGTTAGGGAGAATATTCCGACCGCCATCCCGATCACGCGGGGAACGACAAAGTAGTGGACCGGATCGATTCCCAACGCTTCGAGCGACTCGATTTCGCCCGTCGCGCGTGCCGTTCCCAGCTCGACGACGTTCGCGGTGCCCACGCGGGCCAACACTAAAAGGGCCGTGAGCAACGGGCCCAGCTCACGCAGGACCACCACCACCATGATGTTGCCCAGAACATTCTGCGCCGCCTCCACGCGAGTGATCCACGGGACGGTTTGCCCAATCACCAGCAGCCCCATGGCGATCGCCGCAAAGAGGAACATCGGCAACAACCTCGCACCCGAGCGGTAAATCTCGCGCGCTATCAACGGCCGAATCACCCGTCGCGCGGCGCCTGACTTTTTCAACAACACCCCCAGTGTAATCAACGCGAAAGCGCCCACGCCATGAACCGCCTGGAAGAACGAGAAAACGCGCCGCCCAATGAACTCGAAAAAATAGTGGCGCCGCGGGCGCGCGTCAGCACGCGGCGGCACGGGAAACCGGGTTGCTTCCGCTTCCATGCGTGTAGCCTAACCCGGAAGTGCAAGCGGTCAATTCGCGACTCGTCTCCGTGTTTTCTTGATCTTACTCGGGTTTTGAATCTTAATCGCACAGGGAAGCTCAAACCACATGGCCAAAAGTATCGTTTACTTTGACTTGGAAACTCAACGATCCGCCGACGAGGTAGGCGGCTGGAACAACATCAATCGCATGGGCCTCAGCGTCGGCGTGACTTACAACACGGCGCGTGGCAACTATCGCATCTATGGCGAAAAACAAGTCGGCGAACTGGTCAACGAACTCCAACGCGCGGATCTCGTCGTTGGCTTTAACATTCTGCGGTTCGATTACGAAGTGCTGCACGGCTATACCTGCCTCGACCTGACCCAACTTCCTACGCTCGACATGCTCGTGGACTTGCAAACGGAATTACAGCATCGGCTCTCGTTGGACTCCATTGCCAACGCCACATTCGGCGTGGAAAAAACCGCCGAAGGCTTGCAGGCAATTCAGTGGTTCAAGCAAGGCAAGCTGATCGAAATCGCGGAGTACTGCTGTTACGACGTGAAGCTGACCAAACTGGTCCACGAATACGGCGTATCGCAGCGGCAACTGTATTACAACAACCGTTTTGGCAAGAAGCTCACTGTGCCGGTGAAGTGGACGGTTTGAAGAAATTCAGCGGGAGTTAACTGACCGGAAAATCGAAACCTCCGTTCCCTCTGTTTTCTTCTGCTCATCCCAGCCGTTTGCGGAACTCCGCGCAGGCCTTCGCCACGTCCGGCGCGTTGAGAATCGCCGAGACAATACAAACCCGTGTCGCCCCGGCGTCAAGCACAGCATCGATCGTCTGCGCACTGATTCCGCCAATGGCAAACCACGGAATCTTCACGTTGGCCGCCGCCCAACGCACGTATTCCAATGTCACTGGCTTGGCCGTTGGCTTTGTTCCGGTGGCGTAGATGGGGCCAATCGCGACGTAGTCCGCAGCCGCCGCAATCGCACGCTCCGCTTGCGCCGGTGCGTGGGTTGAAAGTCCGATTCGGATTTCATCATTCGGTTTTCGGATTTCCGACACGTGCGTGAACCCCGCGTCAAAAAAGTCTTCCTGACCCAGATGACATATCTCCGCGCCAACCCCGCGCGCGATGTCGAGATGATCATTGATTACGAGCCCGACTTTAGCGCGGCGCGTGATGGGAATAATGACTTCGGCCATGCGTCGAATCTCGTCGGCCGTCGAAGTTTTCGCCCGCAGTTGAATCAAATCCGCCCCGCCATCACAAAGCTGCTGTGCCACGGCTTCCGGCGCACAACCATGCAGATAAGCCGTGTCCACGAAGGCGTAAAGTTTGCAGTCAGCGAGCGGTTTCATTCGTCGTAATTCAAACAAAGACTGTCCAACAAAATGGAAAATTCTTGCTTCCGGACTGGCAGTTGACACTGTTGAAAACGTCCAGCCGTCGCCTAGATTGAAACATGAAAAGTGATATGGGAAAAGTCATCACCTTGATAAAGGTTGCCAACTGGGACGACCTGGCATTGCAAGCGGCTGGTCATCGACAGGAGAAACCGCGCGCTTTGGAAACCAACGCGCTCGTTGATACCGGTGCTGTCAAATTCTACCTCAAAGCTTTTCTGATTCGTGAACTCGGATTGAGGCCTGTTGGCGAGGTGCAGACCCGTACCATGTCCCACCGATCCGAATCCCGGACCGTCTATTCTCCCGTGGCTTTGGAAATTCAAGGCCGTGTGGGCCGCTTTGATGTGGTCGAAGTTCCTGACTCGCTGCCGAACATCGTGGGCCAGATTCCGCTGGAAGACCTGGATTGGGTCGTGGATTGCCGGAATCAAAAGCTCATCCCCAATCCGGAGCACAAAAACGGCGAACTGGCCGACGAATTCTAGTTGGGCGCGGGTTCGGTTTGGCCAGCCTCCGGAGCTTTCTGTTCGCTTTCCTCCAGCTTCAATTCCTGCGGTGCCGCTGTGGCCAAACCCGGATCGGCCGTTAACGGCGCTTCCGGCTTTTCAATCGGGATACGGCGCAACTCGTCGGCCGCCGGCAAATCTTCCAGGCTCTTCAGCCCGAAGTACTCGAGGAACAAGGTCGTCGTGCCATAGAGCGAGGGACGACCGACCACTTCCGCCCGGCCCGTTTGCTCAACCAAGCCACGCTCCAACAAAGTCTGCATCGTGCCATCCACATTCACACCGCGAATCTGTTCAATCTCGGCGCGCGTCAGCGGCTGGCGATAAGCGACGATGGCCAATGTCTCCAGCGCGGGCTGCGAGAGCCGCGAAGGCCGGGCTTTAACACCCACCAACGCCTTGATCCACGGCGCGAATTCCGGTTGCGTCACGAACTGCCAAGAGCCAGCCACACACACGAGCCGATAACTGCGGACCGCCGCTTCGTGTTCCTTCGCCAATTGCTCGAGCGCGGTAGTAATCTCGCCTTCCTTTACCTTCTTCAGCGATTTCACCGTAGCATCGGCAGCTTCTTCCGCTGCAGCGTTGGCAAAGATCTCGCGCAGTTCCGCCGGACTCAGCGGTTTTTGTGCGGAAAAAAGAAGGGACTCAAGAATGAATTTCAATTCCATGCGATCAAGATTGTGGAGCGTCGGTCGCCGCGGCGGCCGCTTCTACTGTGGGGACGGACGGCGAGGCAATGGGTGTAACCCCGGTTGCCTTTCGGATTTCAATTTCAGCAAACGCCTCGGGTTGGGCGCAGACCAGCTGCTTGAGCCGGATCAATTCCAGCAACGCCAGGAACGTGCAAACCACCTCGCTGCGGCTCGTAGCGTCCTCGAACAATTCCGAGAAACGCACGTTCTCCCGCGACGTCAGCGTGCGGACGATGTATTCGATCTTTTCGCTGACCGTCCATTTGTCCTCGTAAATCTCTCGCGGATTGTCGCGCTTCTCGAAACGCTTGAGGATGGAGTTGACCGCATTGAGCAGATCGAACACCGACACGTCCGGCTTTACTGCCGGCTTTTCCTCGGCGAACTCCGGCTTGATCGGCAAACGCGGATAAATGCCTTCCTGGCGCGCTTCCAATTGCTGCAGCTGCGCCGCCGCGTCTTTGAACTTCTTGTATTCAACGAGCTGCCGGATCAGTTCCCAGCGCGGATCGGTATCGTCTTCCTCGCCCTCAACCTGCACCTGCTGCTCCACGGGCAACAGCTCGCGGCTCTTGATATACATGAGCGTGGAAGCCATCACGAGGAACTCGCCGGCGACCTCGAGGTCGAACTCGCGCATCATCTCAATGTATTCGATGAACTGGGTGGCGAGTTTGGTGAGGTTGACGGAATAGATGTCCACCTCCTCTTTCTTGATCAGATAAAGGAGCAAATCCAGCGGGCCTTCAAAGACCTCGAATTTGACGTTGTATTCGGACATTCCCTGGCGGCAATTCAATTATGGCCGCGATGAGAAATGTTAACCGGGCAAGCCGGATTGGCAATGATGGAACTCAGGTCAACACTCAGATTCACTGCCCTTCGTGACCTTGCGATTCTGGCGGAGCATTTGTGGGAAACAACGGCACATTGTTGCTCCCGTCCAATCCAATCCGCCAGAGCACACGATCGCGAAAGTAAATCACCTCGTCGCCGTAGAAACGCGGGATGGCATACCGACCTTTGTTGTCGGGCGGCACCAAAGTGCGGACGGAATTATCACTCAGATCCCGGAGATAAACCGCACCATTGCCTCCGCTGCCGGGGCCACCTGATTCACCCTGATAGAGAAAATGCGTCCCTTCAGCGTTGAAGCGGCCGCCCCAGGCAAATTGGAAGTCGGGAGACACCAGCTTCAGGGTGGGCCGGGGTGTTGTACGTTCAATTTTCAAAAGAAAACATTTCCTGGCTTGGCGCTCATAGTCCTTCTCTGCCAGATAGAAGTCGTATTCCCTGCCGTTCCAGTTCGCAAAAGCCACGACGTTGGCGGGGTCACTCGGCAGTTTCCAACGTTCCAACGCCTCGTGCACTTCATTGGCTCGGAACAGAGTCGTGGTCTGCCGTCTTTCCACGTCATAGAGTATGAAGTCGTGGTTCTCGGCCTCGAGAAACACATTCTGATCGTCCCACCAGCCGCGGAGCTGTCCCCTCAGAGGAACCCGAGTAAAGCTGTCGTCCGCAAAATTGAAAAGGGCGAACGAGCCGCCCTCGGTGGTTGGCCGGGTGCAACCGTACTGTAACTGCGGCGACCCATACCACGAGCTGCTGGTTCCGGTGTATTGCGACACTGAGCCTACGCGTTTGGCGGCATTGTCGTCGAGGTTCAAGACCCAGAAGGACTCGGTCTGATTATTGTTTAGGTTGATCTTTCCACCCGAAATTTTCTGAAGCAAGCCGAGCACTCGCTCTTTCAGTTCAATGGCTGGACTGTTGCGTCCGCCGATCAGAAGCTTCTTGCCGTCCCCGCTGGATAGAATGACTCCTCCGTTGGTTAACTCGCCGAGAATCATTCGCTCCCGCAGGTCATAAAGGCAGTTGAACTGGTTCGTTCGATTGCGTCTGCCGAAGATCCATACCTTGTCGTTCACAAACGGTCGGACAGTGTGCCAATCGTAGTGCACCCAAGTGTAGTTACCGACCGGCTGGGTTTTGCCCGGCACAAACCTGGGTGCATTCCGCGTATCCGGCGAGGGAGGGACACCCGCAATCAGCAACAGAATCACCACCACTGCGGCGACGATGAAACCAATGCGCTTCATCAGGCCGATTCCAGGATCAGATTGGCGTATTGCGTCGTGTCGCCGGTGCGGATGAGGCCGATGGCATTGGGCACGCGTTTCTTGAAATCCACGTGCGGCTCAAATTTCACGCTCGCGCCTTTCAGCGCGATCACAAACCGAGTCTGTATCCGCTTGTCATTCGCGCGGAGAAATTCCTTGGCCATCCAAGCTTTGCCAATCACGCAATGCGCGCGTAATACCTGCAGAACCTGCAACACCGTTGGCATGTCGTCTACGAGCGAGATGTCCACCGTCTCAATCTGCGGCCAGAACGGAAAACCGCGGTCAGCTATGACGAGCGTGTTCGTATGGCGGAAACGGGCGAGCAGATTCAGAAGCTGCGGATTCAG
>DASUGI010000408.1:0-14523 GCA_036274115.1 Verrucomicrobiia bacterium | reverse complement strand
TGTTCCCGCTCGTGATCAAATCTATGACCTCTGAAATACTCAAGCAGTCCGCTGCAAGTACCGGCCTGGCGTCAACCGAATCCATCCGCGCCCGCTTTCCTGCCTTGCAGCGCCAACACGCCGGAAAGCCGGTGGCGTACTTCGACGGCCCGGGCGGCACGCAAGTCCCGCGCGAGGTGGCCGAGGCCATGACCGATTACCTGCTTCACCATAACGCGAACACGCATTGGAACTATCCCACCAGTGCCGAGACAGACGCTGCGCTCATGAAAGCACGCGAGGCCTTCGCGGACTTCTTCAACGCGTCCCCTCGCGAAGTAGTGTTCGGCAACAACATGACCACAATCACGTTTCATGTTTCCCGTGCGCTGGGTCGCAACTGGACGACCGGCGACGAAATCGTGGTCACCGAACTGGATCATCAGGCAAACGTATCGCCCTGGCGCGCCCTGGAAAAGGAACGTGGCGTGACCATCCGTTCCGCACCGCTTGATCTCGCAACCGGCGAACTGGTTTGGCGCGAACTTGAGCGTGCCATTACTTCAAAGACAAAACTCGTCGCGATTGGCGCAGCCTCCAATGCGCTGGGCACGATCTCGTCGGTGCGTGAAGCGGCCCGGCTGGCACACTCGCAGGGCGCGCTTTGCTATGTGGATGCCGTGCATTTCGCCGCTCATCGGTCCATTGACGTGAAAGAGATGGACTGCGATTTCCTCGTTTGTTCGCCCTACAAGTTCTACGGACTACACACCGGCGTGCTTTACGCGAAGGCTGACATTCTGGCCAAACTCGACGTGCCGAAGGTCGCGCCCGCAACCAATGAAATCCCGGAACGCCTGGAAACGGGCACGCAGAATCACGAAGGAATTGTTGGTGCGGGCGCTGCCGTCGAATTCCTGGCATCACTCGGCGACGGCAGAACGCGGCGCGAGAAACTGGTGAATGCGATGGACGGCTTGCACACACGTGGCGAGGAGCTATTCGCCAGGCTCTGGAAGGGACTGACGGAAATCAACGGCGTGCGTTGCTACGGCCCAGCGCCCGGGCGTGCTCGCACGCCCACCATTTCGTTTACAGTTGCTGGCGTGCCTTCTGCCGAGGTGGCCAAGACACTCGCGAGCGAAGGGATCTTTGTCTCCAATGGAAACTTCTATGCCTCTGGCGTGCTGGAGAGTTATGGCATCGGAAGTGAAGGCCTGGTGCGCGCCGGTTGCGCCTGCTACACCACTGAACACGAAGTAGACCGATTGATCGAAGGCGTACGAGAGATCGCATCGAGCGCTTAGCCAAAACGATGCCGTAGGACGGGCGTCGCGCCTGTCTCTAACTTGAAAAGACTCCCGCTTCCGCGGATTTGGCGAGACGACCAACTATCCCGCGCTTGCGGGATTTGATGCGCTGACTCTGAGAGATGGAGACAGGCGCGACGCGCGCGACGCCTGTCCTAACAGGCAATGACGCGCCGCGAAGTCCGATTCAACCGTGTCGTTCCGTTTTAGAAAGCGTCAGCCATCCACACCCTCGAATTCGTATTTTCCGTTTTCGAATATGAGGCGGCAACAGTGATCACGGTCCGCAGAGTTGCCGATTTCGAGCACGAGCGAGTTCTCTCCATTAATCCGAATGTGTTCCAGCTCCCACTTGCCACGGTCAAAGCCCCAGTGCCTTTTCTCGGATTCTGGAATGGCTTCGACAGCCAGCCGCAGATGTTCATCCAGCTTCTCTTTGGTCAGCGATTGCGCGAACTTAATTCCAGTTGCCTTCTCTTCGGCATCCTCACAACCGATCTCAAGATTGACTCCATGTTTTTTCAAATTGAGCCATTGGAGTTCACCACGCTGATATACGGCTTTGGCCCTTCCAAGTTCGGGGATGGTTTCTTTTTTGTATTTCCAGCCACCCTTCGCAGCTTGCCATCTCAGGTTAAGCCACCACGCCAGCAGCACGAAAACGAGAGTGCCGAGGACAAGCCAGAGCTGATTGGCCTGAATGAATCTTGCCGCTGAATTCACTGCTTTCCTTTAACCAACGCCTCCACCACTGCTGGGTCGGCGAGCGTGGTCGTATCACCAATCTGGTCAGTCTGGTTCTCAGCAATCTTGCGGAGGATGCGCCGCATGATTTTGCCGGAGCGGGTTTTCGGCAGGCCGGGCGCGAACTGAATCTTATCCGGCACAGCAATCGGGCCGATTTCTTTGCGCACGTGGAGCGCGAGTTCTTTCTTCAGTTCTTCGCTCGGTTCGAGTCCGTCCTTCAGTGTGACGAAGGCGTACAAACCTTGCCCTTTGATCTCATGCGGCATTGGAGCAACCGCCGCCTCCGCAACTTTCGCGTGGCTGACTAAAGCGCTCTCGACTTCCGCCGTACCGATACGATGACCGGAAACGTTCACCACATCGTCCACGCGGCCCATCAGCCAGTAATCGCCATCGGCATCCACACGGCAGCCGTCGCCGGTGAAGTAGAGGTTCTTGAACATCGCGAAATACGTGTCGATGAAGCGATCGTGGTCGCCCCAGGTCGTGCGCATCATGCCGGGCCACGGCTTCTTGATGCACAACTTGCCCCCTTCATTGGGTGCACACTCAGAACCGTCATCGCGCAAGACGACCGGCTCGACACCAAAGAATGGCCGGCTCGCACTGCCGGGCTTCAATGTGTGAGCGCCCGGTAGCGCACTGAGGAGAATACCGCCGGTTTCGGTCTGCCACCACGTATCCACAATGGGGCAACGGCCTTTGCCAATGACGCGGTGATACCACATCCAGGCTTCCGGATTAATCGGCTCACCGACCGAACCAAGCACGCGGATTGAACTCATATCATATTTGTTCGGCCATTCCTCGCCCAGCCGGATGAGCGAGCGGATGGCAGTCGGCGCCGTGTAGAAAACAGTGACCTTGAACTTCTCCACGATTTTCCAGAACCGGCCCGCGTCGGGAAAGGTAGGTATACCCTCAAACATCAACGTCGTCGCACCGTTGCAGAGTGGACCGTAAACGAGATAGCTGTGGCCCGTGACCCAACCGATGTCCGCCGTGCAGAAATAAACGTCGTCGTCGTGAACATCGAAGACGTATTTGTGCGTCAGGCTCGTGTGCAACAGATAGCCGGCGGTCGAATGCACGACGCCCTTGGGTTTCCCGGTCGAGCCGCTGGTATAGAGCATGAACAAATAATCCTCCGCCTTCATTGGCTCGGGCGCGCAATCGGGCGACGCGTCCTTCATCAAGTCGTGATACCAGACGTCGCGACCCGCGGTCATACTGCATGGCGTGTTGTTGCGTTTGAATACGACGACTTTCTCCACGGACGAAGTCTGTTTGAGCGCAGCGTCCGCGATGTCCTTGAGCAGAATCGGCTTGCCTCCGCGAACCCCGGCGTTGGCGGTGACCAGCAATTTGCAGGTCGAATCGTTGATGCGGCCCGCGAGCGAATCCGCACTGAACCCGCCGAACACGATGGAATGAATCGCCCCGATCCGCGTGCAAGCCAGCATGACCACGGCGGCTTCCGGCACCATCGGCATGTAAATCGAAACGCGGTCGCCTTTCTTCACGCCGAGCGATTTGAGCACGTTGGCGAACTTGCAGGTCTCACGATGCAATTGCTCGAACGTGAGGTGCTGCACTTCATCCTCGCCTTCGCCCTGCCAGATAAGCGCCGTCTTCGTGCGAGTCGCGGTTTTAAGATGACGATCGAGACAATTCACACTCAGATTCAGAACGCCGTCCTCAAACCAGGTGTGTTCGATCTTTCGCGCTGCCGTGTCCCAGGTGTATTTGCGTGCGACGGTCGGCTTCTTGAACCATTCGAGCGTATTGCACTGCTCCAGCCAGAACGCGTCCGCATCCTTCACCGAACGCTCATACATTTTCTGGTAAGTCTCCGCATTGATATGCGCGCGCTTCGTCGCTTCGGGCGACGGCGGGAACGTGCGGGTTTCCTGCAGCAGTGAGTCCGTGGAAATAGCTTTGGACGGTTGCGTCATAAATATTCTGGCTTTGTGATTTGTGGCCGCCATTTCCGCAAAATCAACGGGCGCTGTCAATCGCCTCCAACGGCGAAGCTGATCGATTCGAATAGAAACTTTGCTTAGCGCGGTGGGCAGGGACGGCCACACTTTGCCCGTAGGACAGGCGTCGCGCCTGTCTCCATCTTTCGCGAGTCAACGCAGTCGCCGCACAGTTGGTTCGTCTCGTCAATTCCGCTCGAGCGGGAGCTTAAGTTAGAGACAGGCGAGACGCCTGTCCTACGTAACTCAATCTCCCAGCAGCTTCTTCAACTGATCCCGCGCTTTGTCCGCACGAAACTTTTCCTCGGCTGGTGCGACGAAGACACGCTTGGCCAATTCAAACCACTCGCAATAGTTGGCGAGATGCTTTTCTTCCACCGGGTCGGCGCGGCGGTCGCGACATTTGTAAGCCACGGTTGGGTCGTAGCTCGCGCAGTTCAGACAAACCTTGAGGTCCGCGCCGCAGTCGCATGTTTCCGAGCGGCCCGGCGAGCGGCGTTCCTTGTATTCCGCCCCGCATTTCCAGCAATGTCGTGTCGCTACGCTCATGCCGGAATTCTACAACGACTCGCGACTGCGCCAAGCTTTCACTTGTCGGTCGAAATCGCTACTGTCGCGGCATGAACATCTGCGTGCTCGACGGCTTCACGCTCAACCCCGGCGACCTGACCTGGGACGAACTGAAGCAACTTGGCCATTGTGAAATCCACGATCGCACGCCACTTGAGCAACTCGTCGCTCGCGCCGTTGCCTCAGAGATTGTTCTGACAAACAAAGTCCCGCTGAACCGGGAAGCCATTGAGGCGTTGCCGAAGTTGAAATACATCGGTGTGCTGGCGACGGGAACGAACGTGGTTGACCTCGCTGCCGCGCGCGAACACGGCATCCCCGTGACGAATGTGCCCGCTTACAGCACTCGCTCCGTGGCTCAAGCGACAATTGCCTTGCTCCTCGAACTCACCAATCGCGTGGGCCACCACTCGCAGCGCGTGCGGGATGGTGCATGGACGCGAGCCATTGATTGGTGCTTCTGGGATTTTCAACTGACGGAACTCGATGGTTTGACGCTCGGCATTGTCGGCTTTGGACGCATCGGCGCGGCAGTAGCGGGAATCGCTCACGCGCTCGGCATGAACGTGCTGGCGCACAACACATCGCCCAAAGCCGCGCCCGACTTCGTGAAGTTTGTTGATTTGGAAACACTCTTTCGCACGAGCGACGTGGTGAGTCTGCATTGTCCGCTGACCGCGCAGAATCACAAGCTCGTAAACGCCGAGCGCCTCGCCTGGATGAAACCGTCAGCCTTCCTGCTGAACACCAGTCGCGGCCCGCTGGTGGACGAAGCCGCGCTCGCCAATGCCTTGAACAATGAGCAGCTCGCCGGGGCGGGATTGGATGTTTTATCCAGCGAACCTCCACCCGCGAACAATCCGTTGTTGTCGGCTAAGAACTGCATTATCACGCCGCACAACGCCTGGGGCACGCGCGCGGCACGGGCGCGGTTGATGCGAATTGCCGCGGCTAATATTCGCGCCTTCCTGGCCGGCAAACCACAGAATGTCGTTAATTGAACGGGTGCGGCTTTTTGCCAGTCAAGAATAGGTACAGGGGTTTACGTGCCGCCGGCCTGATGCTACTGTGGCAGCACGAATAAAGGATGGACCAGTTCGTCGGAACTACTGTGTGTATGAAGAAGTTCTTCGTGACCCTCATGGGCAGCGCGACTCTGCTCTCCGCCCAGGCGCAATTGTTCAGTCCGGAAGCTTTCACTGGCGCGGCGTTCGGAAGCTGGATTGGTGCAATCGCGGGAAGCGACTGCCATGGACTCTCGGGCGAAGGCGCCGCCATCGGCGCCGGTGTAGGCCTTCTCGTGGGTGCGTTGGCCGGCGAGGCGCGACGAAGTGAGTATGAAGTCGTCGAACCCGTTTACGTTCCTGCCACAACTGTGAGTCTCGGTTATGGCTATTCGAGCGGAGCCAGTTCCGCCTACGTTTATTACTCGCCGAATTATTACACCGCTCCCGGTTATTACTACCGCCCCACGCAACCTAATTACGCCGTAAACGGAACATTGCTGGGCGCAGCGTCCGGGGCGTTGATTGGTTCGGGCTACTGCGAACCGGGCAAAGGTGCAGCGATTGGCGCGGCAGCAGGACTGGCCCTGGGCACGGTGGCAGAACTCACATCAAGGAAACCCGAGCCACAGGTCGTCGCCGTTCAGACCGCAGCGCAACCAGTTCAAGTGGTCCAAAACAACGCGGTCGAAGAAGCAAAACCTCAAACCCCGGCACCGCGCTACGAGATTACCTCGAAGCCTTGCCCCACCTCGACTTACACCTGGACGCCGCGTCCGCAAATCGCTGACGCCCCGCGCGTGCCGGATGCGCCGACGTTCTAACCCGAATGGTCAACCACGGATGAACCCGGATGGACACAGATTTCCGAACAATCATCGCGCGCTTGTTTCCGGCCTGCATCCGTGTACATCTGTGTCCATTCGTGGTTGAATTTTAGTTTTTTAACCGCCAGCAAAAAAATGAAAACCATTACCAGATTATTTCTCCCTCTCACTACAGTCGCGCTCGTCGCGGGTTGCGCCTCCAGCGGCGTCAAGAATCCTTCCGGCGTGCCCGTCACGCGCATGAACGCTGACGAACAAGGCTTCGTTGCCGGCACCGGTGTGGAATCGCAGGACCTCGTGGCCGTCAGCGACAAGATGTCGCGTGCGATCATGAGCATTCCGCAGATCGCCAACGCCACCACGCCGCCAATCATCGTGCTCGACCCGGTGGAAAACAAAACACGCTTCCCGATTAACAAGGACATTTTCCTGACGCGCATTCGTTCTGAGCTGAACAAGAAGTCGATGGGCAAAGTGACCTTCCTCGCACGCGACCGCATGCCCGCGCTGGAAAAGGAACGCAACCTGAAGCGCGAAGGCGCCGTAACGGCAAGCAGCGACCCGGGCAAACAGGAATTCCTCGGCGCGAACTATTTCCTCACCGGCTCGCTGGAAGGTTTGTCCACGCGCACCAAAGCCGGCACGAGCGATTACATCCTCTACGCGTTCCAACTGATTGACGCCCGCACCAGCGCCATCATTTGGGAGGACAACGCGGAGATAAAGAAGCAGGGACTCGAAGACGCGGCGTACCGGTAAATTAAGCCGCGGCTTATCGCGTGTCATGAGTCAAAGCGGCTACATTTATTTCGCATCAAATAGTTCAATGCCCGGACTCCTCAAGATTGGGCATTCGTTGGAATCTCCCTTTGAACGATTGGCAAAACTCAGATCAACTGGTGTGCCGACTCCCTTTTTCGTCCTGGCGTGTTTCCACGTTAATGACTGTTTACAAACGGAAAAACGTGTCCACGAACTCTTGAGCAACACGAGATTTAAATCGGACCGGGAATTCTTCCAGATTTCTATCGACAAGGCCTTAGCCGAATGCCTGCCATGCTTGAAAGAGTTGCTGACAAGTTCAGTTACAGCAGACAGCCAAAGCAAGTCTGTCCGTTTTGCAGAGGAAGAGGAAAAAGTTCTACTCTCCATTGTTCGTCAAACAAACCCTACCGTTCAGACAATTAAGCGCGCGTTCGACCTTTCGGACGTGAAACTGGAACTCCTTTTGGGGAGTCTCGCAAAACGGAAAATGATTCGGCGAGTCACAGAGGAAAGAAGCAGGGGGCAATATTACGCTGGTCGTAACCCTGGTTACACAGTGAAGGCTGTGCGAGCAGAACACCGGGGTATTCAATATCTTCTGGATCATCAACAGATACGTGATGACGAGTTGTAAATTGCATACACGTCATGGCACAACGGAATTAACGCCAAGACGCCAAGACGCCAAGACGCAAGGAGCGGAAAAGTCTTCTCCCTTTGCGCCTTTGCGCCTTTGCGCCTTTGCGTTGAATTTGTTCCTGTCCACCGCGCTCTTGCTTGCCTCCGGCTGCGCCACCACGCCCAAGCACACCGTCCCGATGACCGGCGACATTCTGGTGGACGGGCCCAACATGATTGCTGAGGGCCCGCCCAAAGACAAAGTGCTCTGGCAATACCGCACCGCGGCCGCGGTGATGCGTCAGGGCAAATTCGATGTCGCCAAGCCGTTGCTGGATGATGCGTTGCTGACGTTGGGGGGAGCTTATGGACCAGACTCCGAAGCGCGCAAATCCCGCGGCGTGTTCGCAAAGGAATCCCGCAAAACTTTCATCGGTGAACCTTACGAGCGCAGCATGGCGTATTTCTATCGCGGCGTGATCTACTGGATGGACGGCGAACTGGACAATGCCCGCGCCTGTTTTCGCAGCGCTGAGTTCGAAGACAGCGACGCCGAAAACAAGGAATACGCCGGCGATTGGGTTCTACCTGATTACCTCGACGGTTTGGCGTCGGCCAAACTGGGCGGTGACGGCTCAGATGCATTCGCGCGCGCCAAAGCAAACGCGAAGAACATCAACCTCCCGGAACTCAATCCCAAGGCCAACGTCATCTTCATTCTGGAGTATGGTCCGGGGCCGATGAAGTACAACTCCGGCAATTACGGCGAGGAACTCCGCTTTCGCACGCGCGGTTCGCCCGTGTTGTCGGCACAAATAAAGACGGGCAATATCGATCTGCAAGTCGCACCCTGCGACAATCTGAACTTTCAAGCCACGACCCGCGGCGGCCGCGTGATGGATCATGTGCTGGCGAACAAGGCGGTATTCAAGAAGACGACGGACACGATTGGCGATGTGGCATTGATCGGCGGACTCACCACCGCGGCGGTGAGCGACAACAACACGGTTCAAGGCGTCGGTCTCGGCATCGCATTGGCAGGTCTCATCAGCAAAGGTATTTCTGCCGCCACGACGCCAGAGGCCGACACGCGCACGTGGGACAACCTGCCGCAGTTCATCAGCTTTGCGACCATGAAACTTTCCCCCGGGCAGCACAACGTCACGATTGAATTCAACAACGCTGCCGGAGTGCCGGATCCGAAATTAACCAAAACACTCATCGTGAACGTGCCTGAGGACCGTGACAAAGTCGTGTTCATGAGTGACACTTCCACAACACCGCAAACACAATGAAAACGAAACTGATTCCCGCAATTGCATTCAGCGCCCTGTTGCTCGCCGGTTGTTCGAGCACGTATGACAAGGGACCTTACTTGCCGCAGCAATCGAAGACTCCCGCGTATGAAAACACCGAACGTCTGGTGTTCCTCGACCCGGCGGTGCAATACTCCATCACGAGCAGCGGAATGTATGAAAACACTCTGCCCGACGGCCGATTGGAAATCATCGTGCAATTTCGCAACCGCGAAAACCGTCGCATTGAGGTCCAGACCGATTGCGTCTTCAAGGATGCTGCGGGCGTGATCGTTGGCGACCAGGCACCGTTCCAAACACTGATTCTGACCGAGAACGCCACCGAGCAGGTCCGGTTTGTTTCCGCCAATAATCTGGCGAAGAAATATACCATTCGGGTTCGGCAGGCCCGTTGATCGGCTCGCCGGTCCGTAGAATTCTCGGCTATCGCAAACACGCTGTTCCGCCCGCCCGGAACAGCGTTTGCTATTTTCCGAACAGTGATTATCAAGCGCTCTAAAGCGAGCAAGGTCAGGCTGATTGACCCAGCACGGGACAAGTCTGTCCAGATTTGTTTCTATTTTGGCCGAACCGGCTTGTGAAATTGATGCCGTGTCCGCCTCCGCTTCCAACAAAGTTGCCCCGCTGAACCCAGCCGGCGTTTCCGCTTTGTCGGATAGCGATTTTTTTCTTCGCTCAACATCTCGCGCGTCAAACCCACCCTCTCCCGCGTCGCTGAATCGGCTTTGCCGTAGCGGCCTGACCGCAATCGCCGACGCCGCAGAGCGTTTCGTTCCGCCCCAGTGCTCGCAGGACTTCGAGTTGAGCCGTCGTGCGAGAATGACCGCGCGGTTTGGCTTTCTCGGTGCCGTGTTCGGTTCGTTGTTCGCGCTATTCTACGTGCTCATCGGTCATCAGCAGGGCGCCATCATCGTGGTGGTTTGCAGTGCGGGCTTCGCCGCGATTCCCTGGCTGTTGCGCCGGACGGAGTCCTTGTCGCTGGCCGGCAATTCTCTTTGCGCGATCCTGATTTTGGGTTTCACCGCGCTGTGTTGCGTCGAGGGCGGCCTCGAAGGACACTCCATCGCCTGGCTGGTGAGTGTGCCGCTGTGCGCGTTGTTGCTCGTCGGCGTGCGAGCCGCCACATGGTGGGTGCTGACCGCGTTCATTGCGGGCGGCGGAATAGTTTTGGCAAATTTTTCCGGGGTTCGGATGGAACCTACTTACGACCTGAAATGGCACCCATATGTCAGCGCCGCCGGCTACCTGAGTCTGATTGCTTTCATGTTCCTGTTGGGCGTGATCTTTGAAGCGGGTCGTGAACGCGCCTTCGCCGGAATGCGCGAGGCGCTTTCCAAACTCGAAACGTCCAACGAACAACTCGCCCGTTTGAGCCAGGAGAAAACCGATTTTCTTGGCATCGCCGCTCACGATTTGAAAAATCCGCTCACCGTCATCATCGGCTCGGCGGAATTGCTGAAGTTGAACGTCCCGCCGGACCAGGTAGCCAAGCTCTCCGAAAACATCGCCGGCGCCGGACAGCGTATGTTTCAACTGATCAAAGACCTGCTCGACGCCAACGCGATCGAGCAAGGGCGCTTCACGTCAAACCTCCAGCGCTGTGACCTCCGCGCGATTGCTGCTGAATGTGTCGCGAACAACCGAACTCACGCGGTGCGCAAGGAGATCTCGATTGTCGCGGAGAGCGGTGCTCCCATCTGGAGCCGGGCCGATCGCAACGCCACCATGCAGGTGCTCGACAACCTGATTTCCAACGCCCTGAAGTATTCACCGCCGAAAACGACCGTGCACATCCGGGCCTTCGTTGAACACGGCTTCGCGCGCGTTGCTGTCAAGGACCGTGGACCAGGCATCAGCGAGGCCGATCAACGAAAACTCTTCGGCAAATTCACCCGACTCAGCGCACGGCCCACCGGCGGTGAATCCTCCACCGGTCTTGGCCTCTCGATTGCCAAGAAACTTGCCGAGGCCATGTGTGGCAGCGTCGCCTGTCAGAGCGTGCTGGGCGAAGGCGCGACCTTCATTCTCAGTCTGCCCGCCTGGGACGCGGTTCCCGAATCATCGGATTCTCCGCGTCCTGCCAAATCCGAAAGGCTGCCGGTGGCTACGGATTCCCGAGAAGCGTCACTGCTGATGTCGCAATTGGAGTCGAGCATTGTTCCTTCCTCCAAGTCGGTTAAGGGCGACTGAAGCAGACCCGCGCGCAGCTACGAGTTGCGTGCCGCGAAAAAACTCGCCACTCCCACTAATCTTTTGCATCCTGTGAACGGATTTTTTCACGGGAGAACCACCCGTTCGCATGAAGGCAAAGATTATCATTACTCCGAAAAAGGCTGTGCTCGACCCGCAGGGCAAAACCGTCCAGAACGCTCTTGAACACATGGGCTACAAGGATGTCACCGGCGTCCACATCGGCAAGTACATCGAGATCGATCTCGCTGCCGGCACGGACAAAGCCGCGGCGCAGAAAGCGATCAACGACGCTGCCCACAAGCTGTTGAGCAATCCGGTGATTGAGGATTATCGACTGGAGATTAGTGATTGAGTGATTGGTTAAATGAGTGATTCACTGCCTCGCGAGTTTGACCATTTAACCGTTTAACTGATTTAACCCATTTAACCGCCAGGAATGAACTTCTCCGTCCTACAATTTCCCGCTTCGAACTGCGACCAGGATGCCGTCCACGCCATCCAGCATCTCGGTCACTCGGCGCGCCTCGTCTGGCACAAGGATGCGTCGCTGGGCGAAACCGATTGCGTCATCGTGCCCGGCGGCTTCAGCTACGGCGACTATCTACGCTGCGGTGCCATTGCGCGGTTTAGCCCTGTGATGCAGTCCGTCAAGAAATTCGCTGAAGACGGCGGCCTTGTGCTCGGCATCTGCAACGGTTTCCAAGTGCTGACCGAAGCCGGCCTCTTGCCGGGCGCGCTCATTCGCAATCGCGACTTGCAGTTCCACTGCGAATTCATCCACCTGAAGACACTTACGGCTGACTCACCGTTCACCAACCAGATTCCCGCGGGAAAGTTTCTGCGCGTGCCCATCGCCCACGGCGAAGGCTGTTACTTTGCCGACGAAGAAACCCTGGCAAAGCTCAAGGCTAACAACCAAATCCTTTGGCAATATTGCGACGCCGCTGGAAATATCACTGACAGCGCCAATCCCAACGGCGCCCTGTACAACATCGCGGGCATTTGCAACGAACGTCGCAATGTGGCCGGCCTCATGCCCCACCCTGAACGCGCCTGCGAATCACTCCTGGGCAGCGACGACGGCAAGTGGATCTTCGAAAGTATCTTTGCTGCTCTGAAGACCAAAAACGTCGCGGTGGCAGCGTGATTCCCAATCCGTAGGACAGGCGTCGCGCCTGTCTCTAACTTTAAAGTCTCCCGCTTGAGCGGATTTGACGAAACGATCCAACTGTCCTGCGCCTGCGGGTTTTTTCGCGCTGACTCCCCAAATTGACTCCCCAAAAGATGGAGACAGGCGCGACGCCTGTCCTACAAGCAATGACGCGCCGCTTAGTGCTTATGCCGCTCCCGCAAGTCGTGACAAAGCCGGAGCACCAGCGGATGATTGAACAACTTTATCCGCGTTGACCGCGCCTCCACCCAAAACGGCTCGCCTCGGCGCGGAATCATCTGACACTCAAACGCCGTGATATTGTAGGCATCGTTATCGGTGCCCGGCACCGGGCGCGTGTGCTCCAGTTCGAGGAATTCCTTTTGTTTATGGCCCAAAATCTCGGAACGTGTGGCCCCGATCATGGATTCCGCCTTGCGATTGGTATCAATGATTTTGCCGCTCGCTTCGTCGGCCAGAAACGCGCCGTCCCCCAGGCTTTCAAAGAGCTCGCGATATTTGTATTCGGACTGTCGCATCGCTTCCTCAGCCCTGATGCGTTCATCGCGTTCATCCATTTCGCGCAGCGCACGGTCCACCGCCGGAATCAGGCGAATCGGCCGATGCTTTAGCACATAATCGGTCGCGCCATTCTTCAGCGCCTCGATGGCCGTGTCCTCGCCGATTGTGCCGGACACAAAGATGAAAGGCACTTCCGGCCGTCGCTCGCGCGCCAGTTGCAAAGCGGACCGACCGTCGAAACCGGGAATGGTGTAATCAGACAGAATCAGGTCAAACCCTCCCGTTTCCAGCGCCTGCACAAACTCATCGCGCGTTGCGACGCGAATCAATTCACAGTCCGGCCACCGCGCTGAGAGCATGGCCTGGTTCAGCTCCGCATCAATCAATTCGTCTTCGAGATTAAGAATCCGCAGTTTTGGTTTCATGTCGTTGTCCCTGGCTCCAACGGTAGGCGCAATATAACCATGATTGCGCGACCGTAAAGTGGCAGTTCAGGTTACACATCGTCTTCACGCGAACCGATTTCTTCAATGGGCAGAATCCCGTAGGTGCGTTGCGGCAATTGGAACTTGACTCGAAAAACTGCTTGCGAACCGACGCCATTGAAGTGGCGTTTCACTTCGCGGATTCAAGAATCATTTGCTTGCGCGAGTAATCGAAAATGACTTTGAAGTGCCGGAGCGTTCCCATGCCGATATGACCGGCGAGACCTTCACCCGCAGGCGAGCCTTCGGAGAAAAAGTTCGCCGGCAAATTGTCCAGGGTCGCTTTGCCGAGTTGAAATTGCGGCAATTTGCCATGACGCGTGTCCACGCTGCCGCCCACGCCAGAACGTGAACTCGCATGACCAGTCTCGTCATCAAGCCTATTCTTCTCAACGAAATCGTGTCCCAGGCAAAGCTCGCCATCACAGCCCGAATCGATCTCAAACTTTGCCCAGACCGGCGCACGATTCGTGAAGTTGATTGCCGCCTCGACAATCGGTGTGTCGCGCCGGAACTCCAGTGGAATGACTTCGCCCTTGCCGCTGTATTGAAAACCTCTCGGCTCGTAGAGCGTCATCGTTCGATTGGCCGAATCAATCTCCACGACGAAACGCCGGAAGAACCCGGCGCCCAGGATGCCGTCACGCCGGCGACGGCTTTGTGCTTCGGACGGAAGGACTGTGACGCGTCGCGGCGAGTAGGTGGCGCCGCCGAAATTAAACTTCGCGCCCTCATAAGTGTCTGCCTTCTCCTCCCCGGCGATACCAACAATCGTGATGAAGCCAGCGCGCTTGAGTTGCAGCTTTTCCACCAGGTCCGGATGCACCGTGGTCACGCCAAACCCGGTATCGACCTTGAACGAAAGGGAGTTCGAGCCATTCACGACGACCGGCACGTGCAGGCTGCCGCGCCGAAACTCAATTGGCAGCCGGATGCCTGCCGTGTTCGTCGGCGACTCAGCCGAGGGCAGGGAATGTGGCGAGAGTAGCATCATCAGCATCAATGCCGCTGCACGGGGACGCGGGCTCATGGCAACTAAAAGAACACAAGTCGCTTCA
>DASUGI010000407.1:0-29280 GCA_036274115.1 Verrucomicrobiia bacterium | reverse complement strand
ACCGCCGACTTGAGTCATCCCAAAGCGGGCGCCATGGCGACGGGATTGACCATGTGCCTCGGGGCCTTGGGTGCCATCTTTTCAGGAGCCGGCATTGGTTACATCAAGGACCTTGCGCATGGCAATTGGGCGGCAGTGTTCTGGGTCTTGGCCGGAATGACGTTGTTGCCGGCGGGGTTACTGACGCTCATTTGGAACGTCCGGCCCAAAGAGAAGCGTTGAAGGCGCCTCATTCTCCCCTAAACGGGCGATAGCGAGCCCGGAAGTCAATTGGTAGGAATCTATCCGCAAGCCGTGCGCTTGCGACGCATGGCCGCAACATCAATAAACAGTCGAGGGGGCATATCGTCGGGCTGGGATCGAGAAACTGGAGCCGTCCTGGCGAAATTGATCCGCGCTGGCGCAGGTCGAAAGCTGCCGGTGGTCTTCGATTTCGACAACACGATCGTTTGTGGAGACATCGGCGAAGCCACCATGGCGGTCCTCGCACGCTCCGGACTATTGACACCTCAAACTCTTTCCATTTGGCCCGCTCCGGTGGTAAGCCAACCAGATAAAGGTCGGGTTGCAATCGACACATGCACCGACGTCGTGGATTACTACCAGGCCCTGTTGTCACCCACGGTCCATGGGAAAAAGGATACTTCCCCACTCAGTACCGGTTACGCCTGGGCAGTGGAGATCATGAATGGCTTGCGCCTTTCCAAGCTGATTCAGGCAACCCGCACGGCAGCCAGATCCTCCACGTCGGGCAAACCGGGCTTCATCGAAGTCACCGCCGGCAAAACCATCGTGCCGACACCCGTTTTCTATCTGGAAATGGTGGAGCTGCTCGCGGAACTCATCCGACTCGAGTACGACGTCTGGATCATTTCCGCCAGCAACGTCTGGAGTGTGCGTTGGACAGTGTTGCACGGACTCAACCCGTTGTTACGCGAACGCGGGGCAGCCGCAATCCAGGCGGATCACGTGATCGGCATTTCCACCTTGCTGGCGGATGCGGAGGATCGCCTCTACAAAGACTCGCTGCTGGTGCAGGAGGACCCGAACTACGCAGGTTTGGGGACCAAGGCCATCAGCCGCTTCAGACTCACCAGCCGCCTGGTGTTTCCCCTGCCCGTCTACTCGGGCAAGGTGGCCTGCATTTTTGACGTGATTGGACGAAGACCGTATTTGGGGGCTGGCGACGGCCCCGGTGACCGGGCCATGTTGGCGGTCAGCGAGCACCAACTGTGGATTGCACCTCATCTTGAGGAGCGACTGCGCGTCTCCATCCGCCTGGGAAATTCGGCTGGCGACAATGGCTGGCCAGTCTGCAAGCCACCTTTCACGGACGTAATCGCTTCGTCAACGCATGGGAAAACTCTTTCCAGCCGGTCAGCCAAAGTGAATTTCAGACGTTGAGTTGAAGGGCTTCTCAAACCGCCCCTGCTTGATCGGAAGCCATCCCAATGCCGGGCCTATTTCTCGAAGAACCTGGCCACGGCCTCGGCCCGCGTGTGAACTCCCAGTTTGTCGAACAAGCTCTTCATGTGGGTATGCACGGTCCACGAACTGATGCCTAACGTCGTGGCCAGCGTTTTGTCCGTGTGGCCCTGTCGCAGTCCCATGAGGACATCCTTTTCGCGATTGGTAAGACCCGGGAAGGCCTCCTCGGGAGCCGCGCGCAAACCAAACAGCGTTTGCACATGATGACGGATTTGGGACTCGACCAAATCACGGTTGGGTTTGCCGGTCTGCCACAGATTGGCGATGGGTTCAAGCAACTGTGCTGGCGGACGGCGACGGTAATAGTACCCTCCATCCACGCCCGTCACAGAATACCAGGCGTGTTCGCTGTCACGGTAGACACCAAACGGAAAACCGACCTGCTCCGGGCATTCTTTCGCCAACCGTTCCTTGATGTGCTCGCTGGCGGGCGCGCACGGCGGATCGTTAAACAGGACCAGGTCCGGGCGGATGCGCTTCACGTCTTTCAGAAAAGCACCCGCGGAATCATGCGCCGCTACGCATTCATATTCCGGAAGTAGATTAAGCCACTCCAACAGCCCCCAACGAACCGGCGCATCCGGCTCATAAAGCACTAGGCGCGCGCGCCGGGCCGCTGGCTTGTGGTTTAACGACGGACTGCTCAGCCCCGAGAACAAGGTGGCGTAGGTGCAGGTCAGCGGGTTGGGAAACCAAAAAACCGCCAGGGTGAACTCGCGGACAAATCGACGGGTCGCCCCACGCCACCCGGTCGTCGCGACGGCACGCCGAATCACTTCCCCCTTCCTGGCCGCAACCGCGCGTTGGTTCGTGCCCAGCGGAAAAAAGGCGTGCGGCCCTTCAAACTCGATCCGCACCGACAACTCGTCTGCGATCGCGGGTCTGAGATGCGTGAAATATTTGCGGCGCACAATGGTCGCCGAACAATCCGCCGCAGGCGGTTCGCCAACCAAATCGGTCTTGCGCTTGATATCCCTCATCTAATCCCAAGGCATGATGTGACAACGCACGCCCGTTCCCCGGAAGCATCGGAAAGATTGGTCGGGCGCGTCAAATCCAACTTTGCCCGAGCGTCGCCCACACCGCACCGTTCGCCCGCAAACGCGTCATGGTCTGGACCGCCCTTCGTCCTGACCGGTCTCGTAAGAGATCACGTAGTTCATGCCACCTTTGACGAACTCCACGTGACCGTCACAGAAAAGTATGTTACCACCCTGCTCGCCATGGTTGTCATTCTTGTCGGGATAATTGCCAATGGCACCCGGGCCCTCCCGGTCGCCGTCAAAGATCAACCAGATCTGCGTGGGGCCAATCCGATGCCCCTGCAAACCAAAGGGCCGATTCTTGTGAGTGTAACCCTGAACCGTGCGTTCGGATTTTTTGATGCCGGCTGTGGTGACCGTCTGCCCGTAATAAAAATGCTTGGTGCTGATGCCGCCGTCATTATTCATGAACCCGTAAATTTCGTAGCTCGTGCCGCGCACATCCAGATCGCTCTGGCTTTGCCGACGCTTGTAGCGCGCCTGCACCCGCATGTCGGCCAACACCGTCCGGCCATTGCGCGGATGTGTGACGGTGTTCGTGCCGATGAAATTCTGGGTCGAAGGACAAACGAAAACGGATTGAGCCAGCGCCGCCGAGATGTATTCCGGATACAGCCAGGTGAGATCGTCATCAAAATCATCGTAGGTGCCCGAGAGATAGCCGTGCGAATCGTCCGCCGCGTACATCAGCGTGCCCACGCCCATCTGTTTGAGATTGCTGATGCAATTGACGCGCTTGGCCTTCTCCTTGGCCTTGGCCAATGCCGGCAAAAGCATCGCGGCCAGAATCGCAATGATGGCAATAACCACCAGCAACTCTATCAACGTAAAGCCTCGACGCTCCGGACCCGCGGAGGTTGAGCAAGGTGTTTTCATGGGCTTCATCGGGTTTGCATGAACGATTCTCAAATCTCCTGGAGACACGCTGCCGGGGTTCGGCGTTCCGCCGCGCATCAGGAGGATTGTTGCTACACCTATTAGGATACTCACCGCCCGCGCGGTATCGCCTGTTTAGGGGAGGCCGGTTCACCGATCAAAGTCCTCGCTCGGCGCACCTCCCCTAAACGGGCGATACAAAGCATGGACAGCGTTATGGTAGTTCTTCGGGGGAAAATCCAATCAGCACTACCAAAGTATGAAAAAAATTCTCACCGGTATAACTCTGGCCTTGGTCCTTGGCTCGAGCCTTCCCTCCTGGGCGGCGGTCACCGGGCAATGGGACTTCAACAGTAGCAATTTAACGGCGACGGTCGGAACGGACCTGGCCGATTTCGGACTCACCCCCACAACCTTCACCACCGCCACAATCAACGGTGAGAAAGCCGTCGTCATGGGCTTTCCCGCTGCAGATCCCACCCAGGGTTACATCATGACCCACGGAGTCGCTCCCAACGGCGGCGGCGGTTACGCCAATCAATACACCTTGATCATGGATATCATGTATCCGGCCGCAAGTTCCGGCACCTGGCGGGGTCTCTTTCAAACCCGCACGGACAACAGCAACGATGGCGACCTGTTCATCAACGACGGCAACGGCATTGGCATCAGCGCATCCTACAGCGGAACGATTTTGCCTGACACCTGGCATCGCGTGGCGTTTGTCGTGGACTCTTCGCCGGAGACCAACCGCCTCAAGAAGTACATTGATGGTGCACTGGTGGGGACGCAGAGCCTGGATGGGCTGGACGGTCGTTGGGCCATGGATCCCACCGCCTTGTTGTTCACGGACAACGATGGCGAAACGGCGCCGGGTTTCGTCAATAGCATCCAGGTTCACGACGTGCCGCTGACTGACACGGATATCTTCGCGTTGGGCAATCCGACGGCAGCCGGAATCCCGGCCACGATACCGGTCTTCACCAATCTGAATGTCACCGTTACCCCGGCCAGTCAGGCCGATGTTGCGGGCATGAACACAACGTATTTCCGCGCTAACGCGGTCGGGTCCGGCACCTACACTCACCAGTGGTATCGCAATGGTTCCCCGGTCACGGGCCAGACGAACGCCAACCTTCGCATCCTGAACACCCAGACCTCCGACTCTGGCAATTACGTTATCGTGGTGAACAATGGCATTCAATCCACTACCAGTTCGCCTCCCTCGGTGTTGACCATCAGCCCGGCACCTGCGGCATTCGTCACCGGCCAGTGGGATTTCAATCAGGGTGACCTCTCAGCCACGTTTGGAGAGCCGCTCCAGTACTTCGATGCGACCGTGCAAACGGACACTTCATTTGGCACGACGACTTCATTTGGGATCAGCGACATCGCCGGCGCGCCGGCCAACGTCATGTATTTCGCGCCCAGTGCCAGCTGGTGGGGCGGTTATGTCATGACGCATGGGATCGGCGGGAATGGCGGCGGGACCAATGCCAATCAATACACCCTGATTTTCGATCTTCTTTGCCCCAGCAGCAGCCTGGGTGGATACCGGGCTTTGTTTCAAACGGACCCGTCGAATACCGACGACGATGCCGACGCGTTCTTCAATCCCGGAAATGGTTTGGGAATCAGCCAGACCTACCAGGGCACGCTGACTGGCGACGAATGGCACCGGGTCACGCTCGCGTTTGACCTGACCAAGCGCGAGTTCGGCAAGTACATCGACGGCACGAACGTGTTGAACGGTCCCATTGGCACCGCCCCGCTCGGAATTCATGACGCGCAGTATCTCTCCAACAGCGGCGACCCGCTGGTGGGCGGCGGGGTTGATCTGCGCTGGTCCTTGAAGTCAACGGCACTGTTACTCGCGGACCAGGATGGCGATCTCCTGCCGATGTACATCAGCAGCGTGCAAATTCGAAACGGTCGGATGACGGATGCCTCCATCGCGGCGATGGGCACACCTACCGCAAACAAAATTCCCGGCAGCATCAAGGCCGCGAAATCCGGAAACTCGATTGTCATCAGTTGGACTGGCAACGTGCTCGAGTCCGCTTCAAGCCCTACTGGCCCCTGGACTCACCTCTCCGGCGCTGCTCATCCGCATGTGGTAGCGACCCCCACCGGCAATCAATTCTTCCGCGTGCGGCAATAAGACATGGAGCCGGATCACCTTCCGGGCGATCCAAGCGGGCTTGGTTCTGCAACCTGCAGCAGACCAGGCCCGCGTTGTTATGATATGAGATCTTTTGTTTTCCTCTTCGTCACTGTCCTGGTGTTGGCAGTCCAAACTTCACTTCCCGCCGCCGTCACCGGCCAATGGGATTTTGATTCCGGCAATCTCTCCGCCACCGTCGGCGCGCCCCTCGCCTATCGTGGAACCACAGCGGCCACGACGGCATTCACCACCGCGACCATCGGAGGTCAGACCGCCAACGTCATGAGTTTCCCGGCCACCACCTCGACCCAGGGTTACATCATGACTCACGGGATCGCACCCAATGGCGGCGGCGCCTACGTGAACCAATACACCTTGATCATGGACGTGATGTTTCCCACGGCCAGCAGCGGACAATGGCGCGCGTTGTTTCAAACCAACCCCGACAACAGCAATGACAGCGATCTCTTCGTCAACCCGGCGAACAGCATCGGCATCTCCGGCGAATACCACGGGACGGTGCAACCCAACACCTGGCATCGCCTGGCCTTCGTCGTGGACCTGACAGCGCCGTCTGACAAACTTCGCAAATACATCGACGGCGTATTGGTCGGCACGCAGGATACCGGTTTCACTCTCGACGGTCGATGGTCGCTACTCCCCACCGCACTGCTATTCGCCGATGAAGACAACGAAACGCGAGGGGGCTTCGTCAACAGCATCCAAATCCGCTCCGAAGCAATGCTCACCGCTGACATTGCGGCCTTGGGTGGTCCTTCCGCTGACGGCATTCCGTTACCGGCCCCGCCCTCTTCCCTCCGAGTTGTCAGTCCAAATGGCGGCGAAAACTATCAGGCCGGCACGGCGCAATCCGTCTCGTGGACGGTGATTCAACCCAACAGTCTTGCCCAGGTTGACCTGTTGCGCGAGGGTGTGCTGTTTCAGACCCTGGCCCAAGTGCCATTGGCCCAAAGCAATTATGTGTGGACGATCAGCCCCTGGCTGGGTGACACGAACAACTACCGCATCCGCGTCACCGCCGCCGACTATCCGGCCGTCACGGATTCCTCCGACGGCAGCTTCTCCGTGTTCGGCTCCATCCCCGGCCCCAATCCACTCTTTGGCCAGCCGTTGCAAGTGAATGGCGGCTTCGAATCACTCTTCTCGAACTGGCAGACCGTGGCGGGCAATCCGCTCATCCTGAACAATGCCGGCGGCAAGGGATCGCCCCACAGTGGCGTCAATTTCTTCCATGGCGGCATCAACACCACCGCCAGCAACGCCATTGTCCGGCAAGATATCGATTTGATCGCAACGGGATTCACGCCCGACGACCTCGACGCCGGCGCCGTGCTGGACGCCACCGCCTGGCTGCGCAATTTCTATGGCGCCGGCAACTTCGACGATCAGGTGTTCTGTCGCATCGGCTACCTGGACGATTCAGGTGCGGAACTCTCAGCGATGCGCTGCATCATTGCCGGCGACAGTGTGTGGGTGCAACGCAACCTCAGCGGCCTGCTGCCCGCCGGCACCCGCGCTCTGCGGGTTGAAATCATCGGCAAACATCGCCGCGATGCCGACAACGACAGCATGGCGGATGATGTGACCGTGCGACTCCAAAAGGCCTTCCCGCTGCCGACGCCGAAGATTACCAAACTGCCGATGCTTCAGGATGTCCGTCCCAATGCCATGACGCTGTTTTGGGAGACGGACGGCAACCTGGCCCGTCATTTTGTGGATTGGGGTCGCAGCAACATCGCCGAAAATACTTTCAGCCAGATTGAGACTTTGCAAATTGACGACTCGCATTTCGTGCATCGCGCCACGCTCGCCGGCCTGGAAGTCGAGACGAGCTACGTCTATCGCGTCCGCAGCGGCACGAATGTCACTGCCACCTACTCCTTCCGCACCGCCCCCAAACCTTCCACCCCCTTCGTCGCCGCCTGGTGGGGCGACAACCACGGCGGCACAGCCATCCTCCGGCAGCACGTGACCAACCTGTTGACGCACGCGCCCAACCTGATTTGCGTGGCCGGCGACATGGTCAACAGTGGCAACGCCATTTCCGAGTGGAACGACTATTGGTTCAAGCCGCTCGAAACGCTGAATGCCGCACAAACCATCCCGGTCATTTACGCCCGCGGCAATCACGATGGCGAACACGCCTTGGCCTATGCCTACAGTGCGTTGCCCGGCAATGAAGCCTGGTTCGCGTTCGATTATGGGAACAGCCGTTTCATCTTCCTCGACAGCGAAGTCACCACCAGCACTTCGATCGACCAATACAACTGGCTGCAAACGGAACTCAGCCGTCCGGAAACCCAGCGCGCAGCGTTCCGCATCGTCTGTTTTCACCGCCCCCCGTACGTCAACGTCTGGAACGGCGGCGGTTACACCGGCGAAGCATTCGTCCGGAACGATTGGGTGCCACTCTTTACGCAGAAGAACGTGGACCTGGTGATCAGCGGCCACATGCATGCATATCAGCGGGGCGCGAGCAATGGCGTGATGTATGTCGTCAGCGGCGGCGGGGGCGGCACTGTGGACACTGAGGTCGTGGCCGATTGGCCGCTGGTGGAAATCGAACACAACCTGCATCATTTCGACATCATGCGTGTCAACGGGCCGACCCTTTCGTGGGAAACCTACAACACCAGCAACCTCCCGCTGGACCTGTTCAGCTTGCACAGCCGGTTACCGACCTTGAGCTGGCAGAGCAATACCCCGGTCGGTGGAACGCTGACGCTGGTGGTCAGCGGCAAGCCCGGCGTAAGTTATGTCGTCGAGAGTTCAGCCAACCTGGCCGACTGGTCACCCCTGGCAACGAATACGATTCCGCTCGCCGGACCGCCGACTTTCACCACTTCCGTTCCCGCTACCGGATCTCAGCGCTTGATCCGGGCACGCATTGGCCCTTAACGATCCAGAAACAAAAAGCCCGCGAGCGGTTGCCACTCGCGGGCTTTTGAATTTGCAACAGCCTACTTGCCCTCGGGAATGCGCATCCCGTAGAACGAGCGATAGACGAAGAACAGTGCGACCAGGAAGAAGAATATGCCGATACCCGTCTTGGTGGACTGGTCTTTCATCGTCACGGCAATCTCGACCGCGAGCAACCCGAACAACGTGGTGAACTTGATCACCGGGTTCATCGCCACCGAACTGGTGTCCTTGAAGGGATCGCCGACCGTGTCACCGACAACCGTGGCGGCGTGGAGATCCGTTCCCTTCTGGCGCAAATCGACTTCCACGATCTTCTTGGCATTGTCCCAAGCGCCGCCGGCATTCGCCATGAAAATGGCCTGGAACAAGCCGAAGAACGCAATGCCGATAAGGTAGCCGATGAAGAAGTAAGGATTGAAGAAGGGGAGTGCCAGCGCCATGCAGAACACGACAATGAAGATATTCCACATTCCCTTCTGCGCGTATTCCGTGCAGATGCGGACGACTTCCTTGCTGTCCTTGTCGCTCGCGGTCGCTGCATCCAACTTCATGTTTTCTTTAATGTAAACCACCGCTCGATACGCGCCGGTGACGACTGCCTGGGTGCTTGCTCCGGTGAACCAATAAATCACCGCACCGCCAGCAATGAGACCAAGAATGATTTCCGGATTCACGATGGAAAGTTTGGCGATGACGTTGCCGAACAGGTTTTCCAGCAGGATGATGATGCCGAACACCATCGTTGTGGCACCGACCACAGCCGTGCCGATGAGCACCGGTTTGGCGGTAGCTTTGAAGGTATTTCCAGCGCCATCCCCTTTCTCCAGTTGATGCTTGGCGTTCTCGAAGTCGGCGTCGAAACCAAAATCCTTTTTGATCTCGGCCTTGATGTCCTTGCGAGCTTCGATCTGGCTGAGTTCGTAAACAGATTGCGCGTTGTCAGTCACCGGCCCATAGCTATCCACTGCAATGGTGACCGGGCCCATGCCCAGAAAGCCGAACGCCACGAGTCCGAACGCAAAGATCGGCGCCGCAAATTTGAATTGCTCCGGCATCAACGCCATCACCGCGGCATTCTGCGAGAAGTAATACGAGACGAACATCAGGAGCATGATGCACAGCCCCATCCAGAACGCGGAAAAGTTACCCGCCACGAAGCCCGACAGGATGTTCAAGGACGCCCCACCGTGCCGGGAGCAATTGGTCACTTCTTTCACGTGACGGCAACTCGTGCTGACGAACACCTTCGTGAACTCCGGAATCAAGGCGCCGGCCACGGTGCCGCAACTGATGATGACCGACAGCACCCACCACAATTGCGGATAGGCCACGCCGTTGATCGCGAAATCACCCAGCATCAGCTTGCTGGCGATAAACGTGACGCCGATGGATACGGCCGAAGTTATCCAGACCAGGTGTGTCAACGGCTCTTCAAAATCAAAATCCTTTTCGCTGCCGTATTTTGCGTTGCTCAGCATCTCATTGACGAAATAGGAGACCAGCGAAGTCACGATCATTAACGCGCGCATCGCGAACAGCCAGAGAATCAACACGCCTGCTACAGTGGGGCTGGCCGCCAGAGCCAGTGCGAGAAACGCAATGAGTGCGACGCCGGTCACGCCATACGTTTCAAATCCGTCGGCGGTCGGACCAACGGAGTCGCCGGCGTTGTCGCCGGTGCAATCGGCGATGACACCCGGATTCTTCGGGTCATCTTCAGGCAGTTTGAAAACAATCTTCATCAAATCCGAACCGATGTCGGCGATCTTGGTGAAAATGCCGCCGCAGATACGGAGCACCGATGCTCCCAGGGATTCTCCAATGGCAAATCCAATGAAACACGGGCCGACCAGTTCCCGAGGCAAGAACATCAGGATGCAAATCATGAAGAACAGTTCGACCGCGACGAGCAGCAACCCGACGCTCATCCCGGAGCGGAGGGGAATGCCAAGGGTCGCCAGCGGGTTGCCTTTGAGCGCGGAAAACGCGGCGCGCGAATTGGAAACGGTATTGATGCGAATGCCAAACCAGGCGACGCCATAACTGCCGAGAATACCGAGAATGGACGCGAGCAGGATGACCAGCACGTTGAAGGCAACGTGTCCGGAGGTTTGCGCCTGACCGGCAGCATCTTTGTGTTCAGTCAGGAATCCGAAGTAATAAATCATGCAGGCTGCGATCAGCACCCAGAGGATGCCGAGGAATTTTCCCTGCGTGAACAGATACGTTTTGCACGTCTCCCAAATCGTATTCGACACGCTGGCCATGCTGGAATGCACCGGCAGATTCTTGGTTTGCACGTATTGCACCAGGCCGAACACGGCGCCGACGAAGCAGATTAGAATGCCGATGTTCATCAGCGCCCCTCCCGTCATCCCACCGAGTCCCGCGAACTTGATGGAACTGAGTTCAGGAATCTTGATGTCGGCTTCGCTGGCCGAAGCAAAACCAGCCAGCCCAAAAGTTAATAAGAGGAAGACGCCCAGAATTCTGAGTGAGTAGTTTCTCATAAGGTGTGGCGAAACTATGCGAAAGGGCTCATTAGTCGCCAACCATTTTTTGGCAAAGCTGCATCAGTAATGGATTTCAACCAAGCTCGGGAAAATCCGCAACCTACTGGCAAACAAAGAGAAATGAAGGTTGCTGATGGCGCTTAGGTCTTTTCCTCAATCAACTCCCGGCGCGCCCCACTCAGTAGTTGTTCTACAAAGTTCGTGGAATAGACGCCCCGGCGGAAATTGGGGTCCTGCAGGATCGCCTGTTGGAAAGAGATCGTCGTCTTGACCCCGGTGATGAGGTATTCGCTCAGCGCCCGGCTCATCTTGTCCATCGCCTCCCGACGGTCTTTGCCATAGGTGATGAGCTTGCCGATCATGGAATCGTAAGTCGGCGGAATGACGTAACCCGCGTAGGCATGCGTATCCACGCGAACGCCCCGACCGCCAGGCTGATAATACATCTCGACGCGACCCGGGCTCGGGCGAAACTCGTCAAAAGGATCTTCGGCGTTGATACGACATTCGATGGCGTGGCCTTTGAACTGCACATCGCTCTGCGAAATCTTCAATTGTTCGCCGGAGGCCACCTGGAGTTGCAGGCGGACCAGATCGATTCCGGTGACTTCCTCGGTAATGGGATGCTCGACCTGAATGCGCTTGTTGACTTCGAGAAAATAAAAGTTCCCCTTGTCGTCCACGATGAACTCGACCGTGCCCGCGTTGGTGTATTGAGCCATTTGGGCGATGCGCACGGCTGCTTTACCCATCTCCTTGCGGAGTTTCGGAAACTTATTCTCGATCAGCGGGGACGGGGTTTCCTCAACAACCTTCTGGTTACGGCGTTGCACGGAGCAATCGCGTTCACCCAGATGAATGATATTGCCCCGGCCGTCACCAAAAATTTGAAATTCAATGTGATGCGGATGCTCAATGAACTTCTCGATGTAAACGCCCGAATTGCCGAATGACTTTTCGGCCTCAGTCCTCGCGGTGTGATAGCCTTTGACCAACGAAACGTCATTGTGCGCCGCACGCATGCCGCGTCCGCCGCCGCCCGCCACGGCCTTAATCATCACCGGATAGCCGATGCGTTTGGCCACCGCCAGCGCAGCCTGCTCGTTATCAACAACGCCTTCCGATCCGGGAGGCGTTGGCACTCCAGCCTTTTTGGCCAGCGCACGACTGATGGCCTTGTCTTCCAAGGCGTTCATCGCCCGCGAACCAGGCCCGATAAACCGGATGTTGCAACTGTCACAAACATCCGCAAAGTGGGCATTTTCCGAGAGAAAACCGTAGCCCGGATGAATGGCGTCCACGTCGGCGATTTCGGCCGCGCTGATAATGCGATCAATCCGAAGATAACTTTCGTTGGCCGCAGCCTTGCCAATGCAAATGGCCTCGTCCGCCAATTGGACGTGCATGGAGTTAGCATCCGCCTCCGAATAAACCGCCACCGTGCGAATATTCATCTCTTTGCACGCACGGATGACGCGAACGGCGATTTCGCCGCGGTTGGCTACAAGGACTTTTTCAAACATGGGCGGTGGCGACCAACTGGTTTCCGATCCGAGGAAAATCAGGTCGGCCGAACCTTGAACAAGGGCTGGCCGAACTCGACGGGCTTGGCATTCTCGACCAGGACCTGGGTGATCACCCCTTTCACCTCCGCCTTGATCTCATTCATCACCTTCATGGCCTCGATAATGCAAACCACGGTATCGGGATTCACCTCGGCTCCGATCTCAACGTAAGGCGCGGACTCAGGCGAAGGCGAACGGTAGAACGTACCAATCATGGGCGACTTGATTTCCGGCTCGACGGCCGCTGGGGTCGCTGGTGCGGCGGCGGGTGCTGCGGCAGCCGGGAGTGCCATCGGTGCCGGGGCATACATTACTGGCTGACCTTCCTCCGATTGGGCGCCCATAACGCCCCCACCGTTCATGCCACGCTTCAGACGAATCTTGAAATCCTGCTTTTCCAGCTCGAACTCCGACACGGAGTTCTTTTTCATCAGGTCAATAATGGCCTTGATATCCTTGAGATCCACAGTTTTTAAATCGTTAACGTCGGTTCACCGTCAGGTTTCCGCTCTCCTGGAAGCCTAATGAAAAAAGCAGCAGCCGAACTTCGACTCTGCTTTGATCATCCTTTTATGGGGGCGGAGAATAGCCAGACCAGACCGGGGCGTCAAGTTGCAAAACGACCCTCCAAAACCCGAGGTCAAGCGACATTTCAGCGACTTTTTGCCCTTTCGAAAACGGTAACGGCAGCATCTATTGCCAAAACGTAAGAAGCGGGACCAAAGCCGGCGATCAGCCCAACGCAAACCGGGGCGATGAACGATTGATGCCGGAAAGACTCCCGAGCATGGGTATTGGAGAGGTGGATTTCGATGGTGGGAACTCCGACCGCCGCAATCGCATCACGTAGAGCCACGCTCGTATGAGTGTAAGCCGCGGCGTTCAACACAATGACATCGTAAGCGCCCCTGGCTCCATGGACCCAGGTAACGAGTTCCCCTTCGACATTCGTCTGGCGGAACTCGACTTCTGCCTTTAACTCCGCTGCCCGCTTCCGGACACTGGCCTCGATTTCCGCGAGCGTAGTCCGCCCGTAGACTTGAGGCTCGCGCTGGCCGAGAAGGTTCAGGTTGGGGCCATTCAAGAAGAGTAGCTTCATGACGCCGCAGGCTAGTGAGCTTGCGTTGCCCTGTCGAATGGTTTCCCAGTTGTTCCCAAAAGCCAACCGGCAAACGCAAAGGCCACCCATGCCAATGACGGAATATACAAGGTAAATTCTCCAATTGCCTGTAGCCCCCATGCCAAAAGGCCGACCCAGACGCCGAGGTGCAAAGGCGAGCGGTTTTTCCGCCAACCCGCGTAGCCCACGCAAACCCACCCGGTCACAAATGCGGAATAAACCATAAACCCGGGAAATCCTGAATCAGACGCCTGCTCCAGATAGTCATTATGGGCCAAACGCGCCATCTCAGATTCCGGTCGCTTGATTTCCGCATAAACCACCCCGAAAGTGCCGGGCCCGCTACCGAGGATGGGTTTTGCTACTGCGGTCTTCCAAGCCGCCTCCCAGTAGTCAAACCGCGCGACCACGCTGGTGGCCCCGCGTTGAAAGAATCCCGCATACTTCCACACGAACCCGGTGATGCCTATTACCAGGAATGAACAAACCAGAACCGTCTTCAAACGTTTGGAGAGATTCTGATTCAGCAACACAACCAGGCCGCTTCCCAACGCCAGGAGCCAACCTCCCTTTGATCCCGACCAGTACAAACATCCCAGTGCTCCCACCAGAAAAGCCCCACAAAGGAAGGCCCGCGCGCCTGCCGTGAAGCGCTCATGTGCCTGCCATATCCAGGCAAGCAAGGGCGGAAGCAAGAGGAGAATCGCCCCGGCAAGCGCGTTCGGATAGAACACCGTCGAGAAAATCCGATTGCTTGAAATCTTCTTCAAATATTCCGGCGGCACCTCTTGGAGCGTCGGGTAAATGTAGGTGAAAAAGTAATCCCGGGTTTCTTGCAGTCCCCCAAAGTGCTGATTAAAGCCCACCGCAATGACCAGCGCAAAGGCCACCGCTATCGGCCATAGAAACAAAGTCGCCACCCCTTCACGGTTCAGGCACAGCAACCCCAAATAAAAGCACACAACGCATGCCGTGAAATGCTTGAGGGTCAGAACCGTTAACTCAGCGTTAACCGATTGTGTCGCCGACAAAAACTGCCAAATCAACCAAACCAGCGGCAAAGCCACCAACCAGCGCGGCGCGACGATTTCCCAGCGAAGGGAGAATAAACCCGCCAGTGTCACGAGAGCCAATAGCCAATAAGCGATTCTCGTCGGCCACGTTCCAATGACCCATTCGTAACCGTTGGTCGGCGATTCGACGAACTTTTCCATCACCGGAGGATTGCAGAACTTCAATAACGCCAAACCCAGAAAGATGCCGAACAACAGAGGAAAGCAACGCGAAACTCCGCCGGCTTTGGGCTCAATTGAATTTGGTTTGGATGCCATTTTTGGCAGTCACGTCAAAGCCAGCTGGAATCACATCTGCAGCTTCAGCAATCCCACTTCGATCGCCAGAGCCTCCTGCACATTGGTGTAGAGCAGACGCTGGGTCTGTTCCGCCACCCGCAGATTCTCCATCGCCTGCTGGGACGTAATCCGCGCCGCCACGCGTTCGGCGCCGGCAATCTGCGGGAAATTCAAAAATTCCCGACCGCTCTTCAGCGTGTGCAACCACACGTCGCGCAACCACCATTGAACCAACAACAGCAATTCCGTCCGTCGCCGGCGATACTCGGCTTCGATGGCCGCCTTCAATTCATCCTCCCAACGCTCGCGCAGATCCTTCTCCACGTCGTCGTACTTTTCCAGGGGCGAGCGCGCCGTTAACTCCTCTTCCACCCGCGTCTTCGTCTCCGCCAGACGCGACGCCAACACATCCATCAAACGATATCGGCCCAACAAACTCTTCTGTTCCGCTCCCGCCAACTCGCTGAACTTCGCCAGCCATTCCAACAATCCCGCATCCCACTTTCGCGCCCCTTCACCTCCAAAGTTCAGCCGCAGACAGCGCGACAGGATGGTCTCCAGGATTCGTTGCGGTTCGGTGCTTAAAAGAATCAGCACCGACTTGGCGGGCGGCTCTTCCAACGTTTTCAAAAAGGCATTCGCCGCTGGCGGGGTCAGCCGATCCGCCCCAGAAATGATCGCGATTTTGAACTCGCTTTCATTCGGCTTCATGTTGATCGCATCCAAAAGGACACGTGGCGGGCTTTTCGGGCGGTGAGTGATGAAGTGAATCTCGATCTGTCGCGACCTGGATTCCGGGCGCAACCAGAATACATCTCCGTGCGTTTCATGATCCACCTTCTGGCAACTCAGGCATTCGTCACAGCAATCAACTGCCACACCTTCGATTCGCTTCGGATTCCGACAATTCAGTGTCTTGGCCAGTGTCTTGGCCAGTAACTCCAGAGTATCAATCTGGTTACCACTGAAGAGATAGGCGTGGCCCAAACGCCCGCGTGACAATGCCCGCTGCAACAATTCAATTCCTTGCGGTTGATCTGGAAAATCCGCGAATGCCATCCTGCCTCCTATTTCAACGGCCAGCCACCGTGCGCTTTGATGCTCTCGTCTACCTCTGCCATCAACCGCTTCGTTTCTATCAACGCCCACACGATGCGCAGGTATTCCTCCTGCTCCGCATATCCAAGTGTCCGGCCGATGCGGTCTTTCAACCAGCGCTGTGCGGGCAGATAGCCGCCGATCGGAAACGTCCACGCCGACTCCGGCACGCCTTCCACGTATTGCCGGTCGCTGATCCAGACGCGTCCAACTTTCGTTTCCTTGTAGGAGTCGAGGTGACGAGACTCTGATTTTTCCTTAATTGAAGTGAGACTCCTCACGTCGTCTCCTACGGAATCAGAGCCGGGCGGTTGGTAGCGGACTTCTTCGATCACGTTGTCGCCTTTGACAGGGAAACTCAGGCCGCGCGGTTCGCCTTTGCCGCGGGCGTGCAGGTCCACCAGTTCGCCGCCGAAGCCGGCCAGCGTGCGGAACAACTCGAAATCACTCGTGAGCGGCAGGCGGGGGAAATCCGCGCGCAGGAATTCCGCGTAACGCTCGCGATACGTGGGGCTGTGAAACACGGCGTAGGCGTAATGAAAAATCAATTCCGGCCCGATCTCGCGCTTGCCGGGACGGCCCAGACCGTCCGGCACGAACTTGACCTGCAACGTCTCGCAGAAGTCTTTGATGAACTCCGCGCTCAGGTTCGGGCGGCGGCCATTGTCGTGCGCGAACAAATCGGCTTCGGGCAAGTTGCCGTTAGCATTCAGGTAGAGTGGAAAAACTGTGCCGATGTCAAAAAGTGAAACTGCATCTTTGTTGACCAAGCAATTGACGGCGAGATAAGCACCTGTTTCGCCGCGACGAGATTGTCGCAGGCAACAGAGTCCGACGTTGTCTCCAGCCAAAAGATGTTTCATAACCTTCTCGGCTGGTCGGCTTGTAAGTCCGATGTCGTAATACAGCCAGCGAAAATCGAAAGGACGATAGAGACACCTGCGAATCGCCTTCGAGTCAAACGCCAGCTCTTTCCGGCGGGCTTCGATGTCGTAACTTGAGGAATCTTTGATTCGATACTGTTCGGCAAAGTGGCTGGAAAGCTCAGGTTGAAAGAACATCCTCATTCGCGTATCGAGAGATTTTTTTTCAAAATCAAAGAATAAGTCATCTCGGTCGGTTTTTAGGCCGTTGTTGGAAACTGGGAAGATATCCGTCAGTGACCACCATTTTGAGTATTCCTTTTGCCCGCTCAAATCCTTCGGAACGAAATAGAAGTTTGGCGACTCCGGCTCAAGCTTCTGCCACTTCGTGTTGTCAGCATGGTGGTCATCCAGCCATTCGTATTTGTCGGCCCGGCGTCCCCACAAATCCGCATAGCGAACCGTTGCCAGACCTTTCCCCTTCTTCGCTCCCGGTGGCAGTTTCACGAACAGCGCAATCGAAACGCCCACGGTGATGTCGAACACGTTATCGTCTTTGCCGCCGTCCGGGGTGGTTTCCTGTTTCTTGGCCGAGCCGTGGAGATTGACGATGTAAATTTCGTCGAAGGTTTCCAGCAAACATTCGCGCATCCGCCGGTGTGTGAGGCCGTCGAGATACACGTTGTTCGTGATGTAGCCGATGATGCCGATCCCGGTCTGCTCGATGCGCCACTGCGCCCAGCGGACAAATTTGATGAAGTCGTCGTTGAGATTGAGCTTCTTCTCGTTCAGCCCGCGCTTGTAGTCCTCCAGCAGATTTAGAATCCACGGATGCCGGTTTTGCTGGCCGAAGTTTGAGTAAGGCGGATTGCCCAGCACCACGAGCACGGGTTTGTGTTTCTTCACCTCGTAGGCGGAGTTGGCTTCGTCGCTCAATGCGCGGAGCGGCCCGAGTTGTTCGGTGGTGCGCTCCAAATCCTCCAGCGTGTTGGTGAGGAAAATGTTCACGCGCTCGTTGGCGTGCGGTTCGTAGCTCCATTGCTGGCGGAAGAGCGGTTCTTCATCCATCGCCGCCAGCGCAAGGCCGAGTTTGAAATGGGCCACGGCATACGGCGCCATCAGGAGTTCAAACCCGAACAGGCGCGGCAGCAGATGTTCATGGACGTAGCTGCCCCATTGGCCGGCGTTTTTCTTGGACTTGAATTGCGAGCGGATGAAATCCAGCACGGTGTAGAGAAACGTGGCCGTGCCCGTTGCGGGATCGAGGATGAGCACGCGATGCGTCTCGTCGGTGATCTCACGTTCGCCTTCCTTGCGCGTGACGGTGATCTTCGAGTGGTCGGCCAGTCCCGCTTTGATGCCGAACTTGTCTTTGAGCAGCCGATCAATGCTCTGGACGATGTAGTTCACCACCGGCTCGGGCGTATAGTAAACGCCACGCAGTTCGCGGAGCTTGGGATCGTAGGCTTGCAGGAACGTTTCGTAGAAGTGAACCACGGGGTCGCGGCGGCGACCGCGCTTGCCGAAGTCTTCGAGAATCCGCGCCATGTCGGCGTGCGCGAGTGTTTGAATCAGATCTTCCACGAAACCGGCGAACGGTTCATCGTCCAACGCCGAGCCGGTGATCTGCTCGAAGAACGTGCGCAGAAAAGGGTTGGTGCGCGGAATGAGTTTCTGCGCCTTCTCCCGCGTGAATTTGACGCTGTAGCTGGCGGCCCGAGCACTGAACAAGCCGTAGGCGAGTGTTTGCGCGAACATGTCGGCAAACTCGTTGACGGCCTCGCCTTCTTTCTTTGCGTCCGCGTGTTCAGCAAGTTCCGGCAATAACGTAGCCGCGAACGCATTGCGCCAGTCACGAAGTTGCTGCGAGGCCGCGCCGGTTTGAAACGCGCAAATGATGATGTCCCGGATGACGTGAGTGAGATTAGCGAGACGGCGCGCGAGTTCTTCGGCGGAGGCGATGTCCACCGGTTTCTGTGAGAGAAAACTCTCCAGGAGGTGGCGGGCGCGTTCAAGTTCATCCGGCGAAACGGGAGTAAGTTTGCCGCCGCTGACGTTTGCAAGACGGAAGGTTTCGCGTTTCTTCCCGTCCACGAACCAGCGGAACTCAACATAGTCGGTCAGGAGAAGATTGGGAAGTGACGCAAGGTAGCGTTTGAGCTGTTCGCTGCGCTCGACTTCGGAGAGATCCATTCCGATGTCTTTGGCCTCGATATAACCCGCGGAAAGCTGATCGCGCTTGCGGGCGATGACGTAATCCGGCGCCCCGCACTCGGAACGCTTGGGCTCGTTGGTGGCCACCACCTTGTCGTTCAGAGCTTCCAATAGATCTTTAAGCGTCGGGCGATGAGTGTGCTCGGTTGCATCGCCCCGCTTTACCGCGCGTTCCAGCCTTTGCAAATACTCCGATACTGGAGATGGTTTTGAACCACCGCCAAAGGGCGGCGGTTCTTCTCGAAAAGCATCAGGTAATATTTCCATCAGCGCACTGTCTCGGATTTGATTTCGGCGACCATCTTCTCCAATCGCCGTCCGTACTCTACAAAATTCTTCCGGGCCGCGTCTTCGTTCGCGGACTTCGCATTCGCATCATGGAACACGGTCACCATGTGCGGCTCAATGCTGATGCCCCCGGCATAGCCCCGAGCCAGCGCATCCTTTAGAATCTCGCGCACCTTCCCCTGCCCTTCGCCCGGCCAATTGTAGTCAGCATCGTTCTTCGCGGCATCCCAGGTCGCGTCCTTGATGTGAATGTGGACCACATGATCGCGCACCTTCTCCCAAAACTCCCACGCATCCTGATGCGGCCATGGCTTCGGCTTACTGCGATCCGGATTGAACACCGGGTTCGCCGTGTCGAAAACCCATTTGAGCCCGGGACACTTGTCCAGCAACTCCAACGCATGTTGCCAACTCATCCCGCCATAGTTCATGCAGTTCTCATGCACCGGCTGCAGTCCGGCATCAAGAAACATGTTGGTAACGTCTTTAACCCGACGAAAGGCTTCCGTTGGAGTTTTGAATTCCTCATCGCCCGGCTTGAAACTCATGATGCGAACGAACTTCGCCCCGACTCGCTTCATCCGCGGAATGCAGCGCTTCACCTCGCTCAGAGTAATCTCGAATGGATCTTCCACCTTTTTCGCCCAGTTCATCACCGCCGAACCAAAGCAATACACCTGCACCCCGGATTGCTCCAGCTGCCTCACTGCGGCATCGAAGGCCTGATCAGGAATGTCGTGGAAGTTTGCTTTGGTGTGCCCCGGCATTTCCACCGCGCGCATCTCGATGTATTTCCAACCGGGTTCGCGCGTGGCCGCCAACTGAGAATTGAGGCTGGCACCAGCCTCGTCGCCTATGCCCATGAACGTCATACGCGCGACAGCCTACCGAAGGCCGCTTAATTGCGCCAGCAGCGATAGACGAATGCCGGCGGAAGATTGCGCCAGACGATGGGGGTCGTCTCCACACGTCGGAAATCCCGCAGCAAGCGCCGCCGAAAACGACGGGAGGTGGGAAACCATTTGGCGTGGATGTAGCCGAAAGCCACGAACTGCCCCTTCGCGGACAGCGAAGTCATGACCGCATCCAGAATCCGGTCCTGCAGCGCGGGAAGCATGTTGCCCCAGGCCAGACCGCTCACCACGCATTTCGCACTGCCTGGTTCGACGTAACGCGCCAAATGCTCGGCCGAATCATGGATGATTTCGCAAGGAGCAAAGCGCTTCCGCAGCACATTGATATTGGTGGTGCTCAGCTCCAGCGCCACCATCCGGCCCCGGCCTTGCAGACGTTCCAGCAACAGTTCCGTGAAATTGCCCGTGCCCGGACCAAGCTCCACCACGGTGTCATCCGCCTGAAACTCGCACCCATTCACCAAAGCGCGGGAGAGTGCGGCCGAACTCGGCCAGAAGGATCCCACGGTGAACGGTTCGCGAATGAAGGCTTCGACAAACTTCAGTCCGCGACCGGCTGCCTGCCACGCACCGACGATCGGGTCGTTCCGGAGCGTGTCTTGCTCAGAATTATTGGCCATATTAGTTGGTTATGATTTTGAACCTGCCGGTCCGCCCTATCGCCGGAACGAGCGTGCGAAATCCCCCGCCTCAACTTGAACTACTTTCTTCTCCAGTTTTGACTCTCCAATCAATTGGTTCAATCTTTTTTCCCAGTCGGCGCCACTCATTGGCAGAGTCACCGTTTGCCCCAGCAACGACGAATAAACCATCACATTGGCAAGCTCGACCGAATGGATTCCTTCCGCGCCCGGCGCGATCAACGGTTCGCCATCCAGGATTGCGTTCACAAAATTCTGCACCATCGTCGCGTGCGGCAACACCGCGTTCTCAAACGGAATCTCCACGTTCCACACATCCGGTTTGGCAAATCCCTGCCGGGCCGTCGCATTGAACTCCACCATGTCCACTTCGTTGCGCGTGAACGAGAGCCGACTGTTCTCCATCACCAGCCGGCCTTTCGTGCCACAAATCTCAAAACGATTCGTGCCGGGAGTTTCTCCGGTGGAACTCACAAAAACGCCCGTCACACCATTCGACCATTCCAGGTACGCGGTCACGTTGTCTTCGACCTCAATCTGGTGAAAACGGCCAAGCTGGCAAAAGCCGCGCACCTGATTGGGCATGCCACAGAGCCATTGCAGCGTATCGAGATTGTGCAAACACTGATTCAACAACACGCCGCCGCCCTCGCCCTTCCACGTCGCCCGCCAACCGCCACTGGCATAATACGCTTCCGTGCGATACCAGTCCGTGTTGATCCAGTTCACGCGGACCAATTGACCGAGATCGCCGTCCTGAATCAGCTTCTGAACTTTCTTGTAGCGTGGCTCGGTCCGTAACTGAAACATGCCCGCAAAAACCACCTTGGGATGCTGCTGACTCACCGCGATGAGCCGTTCCGCATCCGCCTTGTGCGATGAAATCGGCTTTTCCACCATCGCATGAACGCCCGCCTGCAAGGCCGCGATGCCGAGGGTCGTGTGTTGAAAATGCGGGGTCGCAATGATCACGGCATCCACCTCGCCGGATTTGATGAGCGCCTCCCCATCAGTAAAGGTCTTGAGGGGACGATAACGATCCAAGGGTGCCACCGGGTCGCACACCGCCGTCAGTTCGCAGCGCGCGACTTTCTTGTTCTGCAGATAATCAGCGTGGTACCGGCCGATATTTCCCAACCCGATAATACCTATCCGAACGTGTTGCATGGGCCGAAGTGTACCTTTGCGAATGCGCCTGCCCAGACGATTTTTCGATGAAGCCTTCGTGAACGAATATTCGCCAAAGCCCCGGGTATAGTGCAGCTTACCTGCCGAAGGTGAACTTGCTCGATGCCAAATTCCTTTTCGCCTCGTTGATCTGGGGTTCGGTCGGTGTGGGCTATTTCGTCTATGGCAAGAAACAACAGGCCATGATTCCCATGATCGGCGGTCTGGTGATGATCGCGGTTTCCTGCCTGGTCGGCTCCTGGTTCTGGATGTCTTTGACGTGTCTCGCCTTGATGACCGCGGTTTACTGGCTGCTTAAACGAGGTTATTAATTCCGGCCGGAGGGCAATCCTCAGGCTTCTCATGGGTCCTTGAATTAGACTGACCATCGAACGTCTGCTTTTTATCATTTGACGGACCAATGAAGACTCCGCGAACCCGGATCTTTCACCAGGCTCGTTTGCTAACGCGTGAAAAATCGATGACTGCGGTGTGTCGCCCCATCCCGCACTTCATCTTTGCGACTACACCGCGCCGCATTCCTTTTTCGCTTGATCCGGCTGGGTCTGTTAATCAGCACGCCACTCCCGTTAAGGGAGCGCACTATTTAGCAAACACGCCTGACTGGGCTTGACCCGTTGACGTTCCGCGAGCGTTCTTTAAACCGGCGGAGACTTCCGTGATTGAAACACAGTTGCCCGATTTCAGGACAATTCGCGAGGTCGGAGCATCATCACTCTCGGAAATTTGATGACCGGGCTGATGGTCGGTTCTCACATTGTCTCTTCCGCCGGACATGCGGGCACGACATCTGCGGAATGTTTCGGCAATTATGGAGAAGCTATACGTCGCTTGTGATTTGGGGACGCGTGTTGGCCGCATCATGCTCGGCACGTTGCAGAACGGCACGCTGGTGGTGGGCGAAGTGCGCCGGTTTGCCAATACGCCGGTTCAGGAAAAGGGTTCGCTCAGCTGGGATATCGCCAGGCTGCACCAGGAAGTCCTTCTCGGTTTGCGCGATTTGGGCCAACAAGAGGCGAACGTGCAAAGCATCAGCTGCACGGCGTGGCCTTCAGACTATCTGCTTTTTGCTTCCGACGGCTCGTTGTTGTCACCCGCATTTCATTACGCCGACCCACGCGGTGTGGACGGCGCCAGGCGGGTGCAGTCAAAAGTTTCCGGCGGAGCGGCCTACATCTACAGCGAAACCGGTTGTCCGGTTGTGCCCGCTTCAACGCTTTCGCAGCTCGCCGCCGAAAGCCGGCGCGTCAGGAAAGCCCACTGCTTGTTGCCGATGGCCGACGCGTTCAATTACATCCTCTCGGGCGTGCCCTCGGTCGAGATGTGCTCGGCCAGCGCCACCCAGATGTTCAATCCGGTTTCCCGGCGCTGGTCCAATCACTTGATTCGCGAACTGGACCTGCGTCGCGAATTGTTCCCCCTGGTGGCCAACTCCGGGTCGAAGTTAGGCCAATTGCGTCCCGAGATTGCGAAGGACACGCGACTGGAAGCCGTCCACATCCTGGCGAGTTGTTCGCATCAACCTTCGGCGACTCTGGCGGGATTACCGCTCGAACCGGGGCAGGACTGGGCGTACCTCCATGTCGGTGAAGACACCATCGTCGGCGCCGAGTTGCCTTCGCCCTTGATCAATGAAGTCACGCGCAAGTTGAATTACTCGAATGAACTGTGCGTGGATGGCACGACTAATTTTTATCGTCGCACCGCGGGTCTGTTCATCCTGAGCGAGTGCAAGCGCTACTGGGCGCAACAGGACCGGGACGTCTCCGAGAATTTGTTGCCACACCTGGCCACCACTGCGCCGCCGTTTGAATCACTCATCAATCCGGACGAACCGTGCTTTTCCGAGCCCGGCGATATGCCGCTGAAAGTTCAGGCCTATTGCCGCGAAACCGGCCAGGAAATTCCGCGCAAGCCCGGACACATCTACCGCTGTGTCCTGGAGAGCCTCGCGTTGCATTATCGCAAGACGGTAGCCGAACTCGAAGTGCTGACCGGACGCCGCTTCCAACGCCTTTATCTGTTGGGGGCCGACGAAAACCCATTGCTGAACAATTTCATCGCGAATGCGCTCCAGCTTCCCGTGACCCTGGCCTCGCCGGATGCTGCGGCGACCGGTAACGCGCTGCTCCAGGCAATCGCGTTGGGACATATCAAGTCGCTCCCGGAGGGTCGGGAGATTGTTCGCCGTTCCACCCGCTCACAAACAATTGTGCCGCACCCCACCTCGTGGGACAGCGCCGCCGAACGCCTGCTGAACCTGATTGGTCACGGCAGTGAAACCGTCTCAGCATAACCTGGCTCGAACAACCTTTTCTGTCGCTGGTAGTCCGCGGGCGTGTCCACATCTTCCATGGCTGTGACTTCAGATACTGCGACGCGGAGTACCTCCTTCGAGTGTGCGTCCAGAAAACCGCGCAATCCAGTCGCAGTGTGGTTCGAGATGATTTCGTCGAAGTAGTGGGCGCCTAATAGAACGGGATGGCCGCGATGCCCCTGGCAACTCGGCAGGACGATCTTTGACTCACCGCGATGAAAGCATCGAATCAGTTCATCCACCAACGCGTGGGTAATGCCGGGCTGATCTCCCAGCGCGACGACGGCCGCCTCGCAAGTCCGCGGCAACGCCTGCAAGGCACAACGCAGTGAGCGCAGCATATCGCTGTCGGTCGCAACGTTCTCCACCACTCGAACGCGCTTGCCAGCCAGCTTCTCGCGCAGCCGCTCGCCGTCTCTTCCGACAACAACAATGATTTCATCGACCTGGCTGGCCGATAATTCATCAACCACGCGCGTGATGATAGGTTTGCCACCAAGCGGCAGGAGGAGTTTTTGTGTGCCCATTCGCTCCGAACGCCCCGCAGCCAAAACAACCGCACCGATCATGAGCGCTTGGTCTCCGGAAAACGTAGCGGCAGGTCGCGCAGGCGAACACCGGTGGCTTGAAACACAGCGTTACCGATGGCGGGGGCAACTCCGATAATCGGCGTTTCGCCGCCGCCAGCAGAGGGAAGGTCGGTGCGATTCAGAAGGTGAATGTCCAGTTCGGGCACGTCTCGAAATCGAGGCACTTCATATTCGCTGAAGCTGGCGTTGAGCATCCGCCCGTTCTCGAATCGCATTGCCTCGGTCAGCACCGGGCCAAGGCCCATGATGATCGCGCCTTCGACCTGCGCTCTTAAGTTGTCCGGATTAATGATCGCACCGCACTCGAACACTTCGCAGACGAGTCGTGGGATGATTTTCTTCTGCTCGTAATTCAATTCGACTTCAACGCAGGCAGCTACGAACGACCCCTTCTCCGTTCCGCAGGCCAGTCCAACAGCCCGGTTGCGACTCTTTTGCTTCACGCGTTCGCGCCAGTTGAATCGCTTGGCGGCAGCCTCCAACACATCACGCAGTCGTCCGTTCTCCAAATGAGCCAGCCGGAAATCCAGTGGGTCGGCGTTTGCGGCCGCGGCCAGTTCATCCATGAAGCATTCGCGCGCGAAGTTGTTGGCAGTGGAGGCGAGCGCGCGATAGGAGCCGTGCCGCAGGGGCGGCGCTGAATTCACCGAACGCGAAGTGCTCTTGCCAATGCGATAGGGCGACTGCACCGCCGAGCCCCCGGCATTGATGTTAATGAAAAACCACGAGGTCAACTTGCCTTGCCCGTCGAGAGTGGCTTCTGCGTCAATCACTGCTGCCGGACGGAACACCGCCCAGGTGAATTCCTCAGCGCGCGTCCACTTGAGCGAAACCGGCTTGCCAGCGGCTTTGGCCAATCGCGCGGCCTCAACGGAAACTTCACCCGTGTGCTTCCCGCCAAACCCGCCGCCCGTGTCGGGCACAATCACTCGCACTTTGTCTTCAGCCATCCGGAACGCCCGCACGAGTTCGCCTTTGTGTCCAAAGGGATTCTGCGTTCCGCTCCAAACTGTCAGTTGCCCGTCTTGCCACTCCGCCACTGCCGCACGTGTTTCCATTGGCGCGTGCTGGATGTAAGCAGTGTTGTAGTTGGCGCGCAGAGTTTTTGATGCGGTGGCGAGTTCTTCCGTGAAACCATTCTTCGGCACGCCACCCTGCGCACGTTCGCGCAGGTGATTGTAAACCTCCTTGCTCGAAGGATGTGGCGCCGGCTCCCACTCCGCGGTCTTCGCAATCGCCGCGAGCGCTTGTTGCGCCTGATGGGTTGTTGGGGCTGCAACTCCGACGAAATCACCATCCTGAACCGCTACGACGTCTTTCATTTGTTTCGCAGGCGTCAGGTCAATGGAAATGAGTTTCGCGCCGTACGATGGCGGGCGGAGAACTTTTCCGCGCAACATCCCGGGCCGCTTGATGTCGGAAGGATAGCGATGCGTGCCGGTGATCAAGTCGCCTGCGTTCGGGCGGGCAACGGACGTGCCGAGAACTTTCCAGTCGCCAACAGCTGTCAACTTCGGGTTCGATGCGGTGGTTTGTTCGAGCAGTTTCTTGACTTCATCATCCTGCGCGAGTTCAGCAAACGTCAGCGTGCGCCTGGAATCAGCGTGAATGAATTTGCCCTCTCGTAAATCGACGGCCGGTCGTTCCACGCTCCAGCGCTTTGCGGCCAGGTCCAACAAGGCTTCGCGCGCGGCCGCACAGGCATTACGGATGGCCGGCACGGTGCGCGGGGTCGAGCCGCTGCCCGCGGTGTTGCCGTCATTGGGCGTGAGCCCGGTATCGGACATTGTGACCTGCACTTGACTTGCGGGCACGCGAAGTTCCTCGGCAGCGGCCTGGGTAAATTCCGCGCGCGAGCCTTGCCCGACTTCCACTTTGCCACAGAGCAGCGTCACCATGCCGTCCGCGCCGATGTGGACGCGTTCCCAAAGGTTGCGAAGTTGCGAACCACCGCGTTGCCCCCCGCGCTGCTGGGCGAGCGACGGCATTGGGGCACTGAGAATGGCAAGCCCCGTCGCAACCAGTTGCACGAACGTGCGTCGCTTCAACCCGAAATCGAACTCCACCGGCTCGATAATCTGATCGACATCCTCGGGCAAGGGAGTGTTGAGCGCGTCGTCGGACATAATCATTTTCGCGCTTGTGCCGTGGCACGTTGGATCGCCTTCACGATGTTCGGGTATCCGCAGCAGCGGCAGAGATGTCCGTTCATGCGCTTGAGCACTTCGTCCGCGCTAAAGGCGGGGCGCTGTTCGATCAATCCCGCCAGTTCCACAATCATTCCCGGAATGCAATACCCGCATTGATAGGCCTGCTCAGCGAGAAACGCTTCCTGCACCGGATGCAACTTCCCATTCGTTGACAAGCCTTCAATCGTCGTGAGTTTCTTGCCGGCAACCGCGGCTATGTTGGTCACGCAGGAACGAATCGGAACGCCGTCCACCAACACGGTGCAAGCGCCGCATTGCGCTTCGCCGCAGCCGTATTTCGTCCCGGTCAAATCGAGGTCTTCGCGAAGAATCTCCAGCAACGGACGGTCCGGCGCGGTGGTCACGGACTGCTTTTGCCCGTTCAAAGTGAAGGCCATGGTTTGCTCCATACCGATATCTGGCTGACGAATCTACAAGAATCCCATCGTGGCGAGCTGTCGAGAAAAATTTCTCGAAGGCTTGCATCTCGAGGGTAGCTTGCCGCAACAATCTTGTATGAATGCTGCCTCAAAGCTTCCACATCTGACGCCGCTCGCCGGACTTTGTTCGATGTCCGATGCGATGAAACCCGGGCTGTCCGTCGAAGAATGTGTTCGCCGGCTCAAGCGCTACCACTATGCCTTCAAGCGCTTGCACCAGATTCTTGTCGCACGCCTGACCGCCGAGCCAATGTATGAGCTGAAAATGGGCTTCAGTCTGCACGCGCACCTGTGCGCCGAACATGTGACGGCACTGCGCAAGCGCGTTGGCGAAATGCGCGAGCCGCCGCTGGGCCTGGAGCAAGTGCCCGACGCGAACCTGGAAATTTTCTTTGATGAAATTCTGGGCGCACCCACGACGGAGGAATTGTTGCTGGGACTTTACGAACGAGCGCTCCCGATGCTGGAGCAGGCTTTGGAGCAGCATCAGGCTGATACGAATCCGCTGGTGGATGCGCCATCCGTGCGGATTTGCCGGTTCGCGCTGCTGGAGATCGGGGACATGGTGGAGTTCGGCGCACGCTGCATTGCCGGATTGGTGGATCGCAGCGCGCGCGAACGTTGCGCCGGCTGGCTGGGACTGCTGGATGATTGCCTGATGGCAGCGGGCGAATTGGATGGAACGCAGACTCCCAGCGGTAAAGCCGTTTCACGCCAATATTCTGCCAAGCCATTCAAATACGACGGTGTGCCCAAACGCGATGCCCGCTTTCCCGATCCCTACAACATGGCGGTCAACGCTGAAGTGTTTCTCTACGATGAAAAATTTCCGCCGGAGCCGAAGGTTTTGATGATGTTCTACAAACGCCTCCGGGAAATTGACGTGCCCGAGATGATGGCCAGCATCATCACTGAGACGCCGGACAAACCGTGGAATTATTACCGCGACATGACGCGCCAGCTTTGGGATGAGGCGCGACACGCGATGATGGGCGAAGTGGGTTTCGCGAGTCAGAGCATCGACTGGCCTGGCAAGGTCATGGTGAACTACACGTGGTCGCTGGCCCTCAACACGCAACTCAAACCCATTGAGCGTCATGCGGTGCTCTATTTTATCGAGCAAGGGTTGATGCCGAAGACCGGTAAGCGATTCGAGTGGGAGGTTGCGCAGGCGGCAAACAATCCACTCGCGGCGTTGTTTCAGGATTACGACTGGGCTGATGAGGTGTTACACGCTCGCATCGGTCGCGATTGGTATCTCAAGGACTTCAGCAACGCGCAGGAGGCGGTGAAATACGGTGACGAATGCTGGTCACGCGTGCTGATGAACTGGGAGAACTGGCGCACGCAGGGTCTCACGCAGCATCGCAACTGGTGGCCGGATGTTTATCGTGCGGCGTGTGAGAATCAGGATCGCGAGCCTGACCCGAACGTGCTGGCCTACAATGTGAGTTATCAAAGTGTGCGGGCGGAT
>DASUGI010000406.1:0-5026 GCA_036274115.1 Verrucomicrobiia bacterium | reverse complement strand
CGTTTCAGTTCGCGCAAGGGTGTTTGCCAGCGCCAGTTCTCGTTTACCAACAGGGGTACGCCGGCCCGGCGGCACGTGTTGACCATGCTTTCCGCGTCGGTGAGCGACGCCGCCATGGGTTTTTGACAGACCACCGGAATTTGATGCCGCGCTGCCAGTTCCACGAACTGGCGATGCGTATCCACGTCCGTGATTACATCAATGAAATCAGGCCGAACTTCACTGAGGAGGCGTTCGGGATCGTCGTAGACTGAAGTGATGCCAAAGTCCTTCGCGAGGGATTCCGCTTTGGTCCGTGTGCGATTGTACACGGCGCAACACTGCACGCCGGGCAGTTCGCGCCAACCCGCCAGTTGATAGCGCGACCAGAATCCGGTGCCCAGAATGGCAAAGCGAAGTTCAGGCATGAGCTTGTCCGAAAGAGTGTACGGAGATGACGAAGTCTGGGCCTAGAAGAATATCCTTTAACTTTTGGACGAATCTCTCCGATGAGCGAAAAGGATTCGTGAGATGAAGCTTCCTGATTTGGCGGAGCGATTGCGAACAGTTTGAATGGGCCAATCGGTTTTATCTCATATTTTGAGTAATTCCTCCTAGGCGTTGGCGAGTAAACTTCATTTCATTGTCGGTATGTTTGAAAGCCTGACTGGCAACGCCTGCCGCCTTTGGATTCCGGTGCTGACGTTTTTATTCGTCGGTGCGCTGAACGCTTATCCTGAGGCGGACACGAAACGCATAGTCGTGCGGCCCGAGGATACTGGCGAGGCTTTGGTCAATCCCGGCATGGGCTGGACGCTGCACTTTTATTCCAACCTCATCGAGAATTACGGTTCGAAGCTCGAGCCGTCGGACACGTTGGACGACTGGCCGGGCTTGTCGGTGATCTATCTGCGCGTGCCGTGGTCGTTTCTCGAGCCAAAGGAAGGGGAATTCAACTGGTCGTTGTTCGACACGCCGGCGCAACGGTGGATTGCCAGGGGCAAGCAAATCGCGATTCGCGTGAGTTGTTGCGAAAGCTGGTTGCGGGATGCGACGCCGAAATGGGTGCAGGAAGCCGGGGCGAAGGGCATTGAATTTGAAGAAGGCAAGGGAGCGATGGCGGGCGGTTCGTTGTGGGAGCCGGATTATCAAGATCCGGTCTTTCTGGCGAAATTGGAGAATTTTCTCGCGGCACTGGCGCGACGTTACGACGGCAATCCCAACGTGGCGTTCATTGATGTCGGTTCATTCGGGATGTGGGGTGAAGCGCATACGGTATTCAGCAGCAAGTTGTCCGAGGCGAAGACCTTGGAGATCGTCAGGCAGCACATTGATCTTCATACGAAGTATTTCAAAAAGACCTTGCTGGCCATCAGCGATGACGCTGCGGGAGCAACGAAGCCGGGCTTCCATTTGCCCGCGACCGACTATGCGCTGTCCAGGGGAGTGACGATTCGCGACGACAGCATTCTCGTTTCGATGAAAGTGCCGTGGTATCACGCGGACCTGGCGCAGGCGTTCTGGCCAAAGCTGCCGGTGATTCTGGAGCACGAACATTTTCACGGTATCAAAGCGCGCAACAAGTGGAACGGTGACACGCTGTTGGCGGCGGTGGAAGCCTATCATGCCAGTTATATGTCCATTCACGGCTGGCCGCGCGAGGTTCTCAACGAATGGCGCGAACCGATTAATCGCATCAATCGGCGGCTCGGCTATAGAATTCAGTTACAGGAAATCAGTTGGCCCGCTGAGGTGAAGCTCGGTGAGCCATTTACGGTTGAGACCACCTGGGCGAACACCGGAGTGGCGCCGCTTTATGCGGGTGGATTCTGGTCATTCACGTTGCGGGACGAGAAAGGCGGATTGGCTTCAGCCCATGTGGACGAGAGCTTTGACTTTCGCCAGCTCAAACCGGCAACCACCAACGAATCGTTCGCGCAAAAACTGAAATCCAACTTCACGGTCGCGTTGGGTTTTCCAAGTTTAAAGGTTAATCACACCCCTCCAACCAGGCCGGGTACGTATGATGTATTCGTTTCTCTCGGTGATCGTGACGGCACGCCGCGAATAGCGCTGCCGCTTGCCGGTCACGATGGCCAGCGGCGTTATCGCGTCGGGCAAATCAAACTCACGGCACGGAAGTAAGTCTGTGACCGCTCGCGTCACATCTCTGAGCCGTCGCAGGTTTTTCCAAACCGGAATGGCCGCAGCGGGCGCTGCGTTGCTCACGGGTTGCGGTGCCGTTCGTGCAACTGCGAGGAAGCGGTCCGTCTTTCCGGGTGCTGAATGGGAATCGTGCACTCCTGAAGTCGTCGGTATGAACGCCGCGGCGATTCAGGCAGCGCGCGAATGGAAACTGAAGCAAGCCGGTGAAGCGCCACAGAGCACAGTGATCATTCGCAATGGCCGATTGGTTGCAGAATGGTATCAGGGAACGACCCCGGAACAGCAGCACCCGATGGCGTCAGTCTGCAAAAGTGTTTTCTGCTCGATGCTCGGTATTGCGGTGGCGGAGGGACGCATCCGTTCGTTGGATGACCGACTGATTGATTACTACCCGGAGTTTATGGAATGCACGCGGGGGTTTGGCGCCAATGAGAAGCAGTACGTGACGGAGAAGGATCGCAACGTGACGTTCCGCCAGATTGCCGCGCAAATCAGTGGTTTCATGGAGCCGAATGAACCGACCGGAAAGGTGTTTCATTACCAAACGTTCGGCCTAGCCACAATGATGCACGCCATCTCGCGGCAGTACGATTATTACGATCCGAACGATCCGGCGAGCAAACCGGGTGACGGAGAACTGATTGCTCAGAAGTTGCGCGACCCGATTGGCGGGACGTGGAAGTGGCGTTACATGAACTTCAAATTCCCCGATGCGGCGAAGAAGGAGATTTTCATGAACTATCCGCATCTGCTGATGACGACGCGCGACATGGCGCGGTTGGGGCTGTTGTGGTTGAACGAGGGACAATGGGCCGGGAAGCAAATCATCCCGAGAACCGTTCAAAGAGACGCGGTGCGGGTGCCGCAAGTGACGAAAGCGAATGTTCCCGAGTCAGATTGGAAATACGGCTATGGACTATGGGTGAATGAGTATGGTCGGTTGTGGCCGAACCTACCGCGCGACAGCTACACGGCGGCTGGTGCGGGTGGAAGATTGATTTGGGTTTGCCCCAGTCTGGATTTGTTGGTGGTGCAAAACCCGGCCGTGTTGGAGAAGAACTTTGATCAACTCGTGCTGCAAAGCGAATTGCAGGAACGCCTCATTGCGGCGTGCCGGTCTTGACCTGTAACAAGAACATCTGGCGCGTGCCGTCCTTCGCGATGGCAGGAAAGACGATTTCGCGGTTGTTACGGTTCCAGCACGGCGCGGGGTCGCAACGCAAATCTCCCGATTCCCAGCCGCGGACATCGAATCCTTGTGAACGCACCCACGCGCCATCAGCAATGCGGAAGAATGTGTAGAAGTTGGTTGTGCCGTGACGATGGCCGTTCACCAGCCATTTGCCGTCAGGTGAAAGCGCAACGTCACCTCCCGGATTAGGAAAGATTTCCTTGTTGCCGAGCGTTTCGACAAGTTTCTGTTCGTCCACGTCGTAAACGATCTGCCGCCCATCCACGTCGCCAATCATGCATGGGCCGCTCGCCCATTCCGGATGGCCGCCGATAAACTGTTTCAGGGGCGTGAATCCGCTTCCGTCGGGCCGCACGATGAAGCCTTGATTGATGCGGTTGGCGCGCTCGTTGAAATTGCCCCGGGCGAAAAAGAAAATCCGGTCGCTGTCACGATTGTTCAGGGTGTGGTTGATGAACAAAGCTACGTTGGTCACGTCGGGACGCGAGGGGCGGAGGGCTTCCGCGAGTTGCTGGAACGAGACGAGCAACTGCTTTTCGCCAGTGCGAACGTCCACCTTGAATACGCCGTCGTTCGTTGGATGGCGCACGCCGACAGTCCAATCAAAAGCATCCGGGTAGCCCGTGACCGGACGCAATCGGGCGAGCCGGGCGTAATTGATTGCAGTGAACCAGCCGCCCTTTTGCGCGACGCCAGCGTTGCCTACCGGTGTGTCGTCAAAGCGATACTCACGAATCCGCTTCCCGCCATTGCCCATGGAGATGTCGAATAGAGCGCAGAAGATGTTTCCGGTTTCGGGTTCACGGTCGTTGAAAAAGAACTGGGTTTCCGGTGCGTCGGGATTCCAATAGAGCATTGTGCCTTGCTGCGGATTCCAGGCACGAGTTTCAGTGAGCACGCGCTCGGAATAATTGTTCTTGGTATCCAGCAGGACGATTTCGGCCGGTTCATCCGCGCGCGGCAGGTGGTTTTGAAAGCTCGTGCGCAAGGCGAGCAGGTAGCGGCCACTCTGATTCCACGGGATGTTCTGCACATGACCGATGTAGCCGAAGAAGTGATGCTTGGGACCAACGGTGAGTTGTCGAGCTTCGAGGGAGATCGGTTCGTTGGCCTGCGCTGCCTTCGGTGAATGGCCAGAGGCGATCAACAAGATCACGCAGGCAAGCTTTGGCAAATCAGACAGCATGGTTGAGGCTAGGATGCTGAGGGAGACTGTTTAAATGCTAGAACGAAAACGTTTCGTTCCGGGAGAAAACTCCAGCGGAGCAAGTTCCAAGAGTATTATCCAAGAATTGTATCGGTTCGTTCTAGCCCGGATATTTCACACGTGAGCTGAAGCAGGTGATTTTCTTGGTGGGAAGTGTTGGGAGAGCGCGGAGAGGAAGCGCTTTTGGGCGAGTGGGTGCGCGTGGGTGCCAGGAAGGGCTCAAGGGCGAGTTTTTTGACAGATGCGGGCGCACGGCTGCTTTCCGGACGGCTGGGTCGCCGGTTGGCGGTTGCAAACGTGTGTCCTCGGTCTCAGCTGCTGGAGGAACTCAGCGCCATCAGCCGCCGATGGCACAGAACAAAAAGTTCCCGCCACGGGTAAGCGCTACTCAGTTGCACATAAACCCGCCGCACGCTGACGGTGACCTGCGCCGCCACCTTCAACAACTTCAACCGCACGCTGCCCACGGTCGCCCGCGCCAG
>DASUGI010000405.1:0-28623 GCA_036274115.1 Verrucomicrobiia bacterium | reverse complement strand
GGGTTGGAGCAAACCGAGAGATTTCCAGGCTTTCAAGTCAAAGAGGCGAACCAACCCTTGCTCTTCCACGATGGCAAGGATTCGTCCGTCCGGAGAAAAGGCAGCAGCGCCGAGCGTGGGACGAGGGCCATCAAACGGAAGGGCGGGCGCGGCTTTCCACGAACCAACCTCGCGCAAGTCAAACACGTCGCCGTGCACCGCCAGCCAGCGGCCATCCCGGCTGAACGAGAGCCGGTGATTCTTGCCAGCGTGAATCGTGGCCACGTTGGTTTGTGAAGCCACATCCCAGACCTTGGCGTTCAGGAGCAGGCTGCTGCCGGTGACGACCCAGCGATCGTCGGGACTGGCGGCCACCGCATCGGCAAATTCATGCGGCCCGAGAGCGATCGGGGTGGCGGTGAAGTCGCGATTGAAACCATAGACCATGTTACTTGCCGCATTGCCGGCCCAAATGCGATTACCGTCGGCGCTCACCACCAGAGCACGCCAGCGCGAGCCCGGAATCACGAGCTCCGCCTTGTCGGAATCGAGCATTGCCGAGGCAGATGTCGGCAGAGGCCGCAACATAACGCCCCTTCCGTCCGAGGTGAGCATGAATTCCCCGCGCGGGTCCATGGCGAGCACCGGAATTTCGCCGATAGTCACGTTCCCACGCACTCCGCGTCCATTGGGATTGAGTAGAGTAATTCGCGTGGGATAGCCGATGGCCAGCATATCGCCGTTTTCCGTAAAGGCGCATTCCTCCAGATGGCGGGTGGTTTGAGCCACAACGTATTCTTTGAACTCGGAGGATTGTCGGAGCGTGAGCCAACCAACGCGATCACCGCGAATGACCGTTCCGAGACAAGTTGTATTCTCATCGAAACTCAGTCTCCGGCCTTCACCCTCCGTTTCAAACACCAGTCGCAGCGAGTTCAGATCCCAGATCCGGATGCGCCGGTCACGGCACGCGCCGGCCAGCAGACCGGAAGCATCGTCCAACGCCAGATTCTCCACCGCGGACGGCGTGTTAAAGCCGGAAGTGTACGCGCCATCAAACAACCGGTAAGTGAGCATGCGCCCATCGCTGGCGGCGGTCGCAAGCCGACCACGCGACAAGCTCCACGCCAGTGCGACGACGGGTGCTTCCTGGATGACGCGCCAGCGCACGCGGCCGGTATCCATTTCGACCACCTCAACGGTGTTCTCCGCCGCTCGAGTACAGGCCAAAAACTTTCCGTCCGGTGAAATGCTGAGAGCAAGAAACCCCTGTGCGCGGCTGTTGAACAGACCCTGCGGCAGTTTCAGCCGACGAATCTCCTGGCCGGAAGGAAGTTCGCGGAGGCTGATTTCGCAATCAGCTTCCTCCAAAGCAAGGAGCGGCGCGTGCGTGGCAAAACAAAAAGAGCGATCTCGTTCCTCCGTAGAACAGATCATCCGAGCTGCTTCGATGTCATGAAACTCCAGCCCCCGTGCATGACGCACGGCCAGATAGCGTCCATCCGGACTGAACGCTTCCAACACGCCGCCCATGCCGGTGCTGCCAAAAATGCGCGTCCCGCTCGGCCGTTCGACTGAAGCGATCGTCAGATTGGTCGCATCTACAATGCGCGCCAGCTGTTTTAACTGTGGGTCCACCAACAGGCGCAATGGACCTTGCACTTGGACCCCCGCCAAAGGGGTGAAGTCCACGTCCGGCAGCCCCAGCGTGGCGAGCAGTTCATCGCGAACCTGCTCGCGAAATTCTGCCGATCCACCGAGGGCCGCGGCCTGGCGCAACAGTTCCCGGCTCTTGCTGCGCCCACCGGCAGCCGGACTCGTGCGGACCACCCGGACCTGATCCAACAACGATTCGCGTAATCGCATCACTGCTACCTGTTCCGCATTCCGAATTCGCACGGCGGCGATCGACGCCACCACAGCCACACCCACCAACGTCACCAGCAGCAACGCGCTGACCGTCGCCAGTCCGGGATGTCGGCGGCCCCAACGGACGGCCGAGCCGATGGGTCCGACCGGGCGGGCGAGGATGGGTTTGCCCTCGAGCCAACGTTCGAGATCGGCGGCGAAACTCTCGGCCGAGGGGTAGCGTGTGCCCGGGATCTTCTGAAGACACTTGAGGCAAACCGTTTCAAGGTCCGCGTCGATGCCTGGGTTCAACTTGCGCGGCGGAATTGGTTCTTCGTCGAGCACCTTGCGGATGGTTTCGACGGGCGTGCGCGCCTGAAACGGAGGCACGCCAGTGAGGAGTTCGTAGAGGATCGTTCCCAGCCCGTAAACATCGGTCTGTACGGTGACGTTCTTCCCGCGACCATCGGCTTGCTCGGGCGCCATGTAATTGGGTGAACCGAGAATCGAATCGGTGAGCGTTGCGGCACTCTCCTGCGCCAGCAACTTGGCGAGACCGAAATCGGCCACCTGCGGCTCGCCGTGTTCATCGAGCAGGATATTGGAAGGCTTGAGATCCCGGTGCAAAATGCCGCGTTGATGGGCGTAATGCACGGCACGCACCACCTGCAGCATCAAACGAACGGCGGCGCGCTGGGCTTCTCGCGTCGTGCGCGACACGTTTGAAGTTGTGCCGCTGCCATTCGTCTTGCGGGCACTGGCGAGGCGCGCCGCGAGATTGCCGCCTTCCATCAGGCGCATGGTGAAAAAGTGCGCTCCCTCGACCGTGCCGGATTCGTGCAGCGCCACGATGTTCGGGTGGTTCAACTGCGCGGAGGCTTTGATTTCGGTTTGAAAACGCAGCCACGCTTCGGGCGAAGGCAAATGCCCCTGCTGAATCATCTTCAGCGCCACCACGCGGTTCAAGCTGATCTGGCGCGCGCGATAAACCACACCCATGCCGCCGCGAGCCAGTTCGGAGAGGATTTCGTAATCGCCGAAAAACCGGGAGCGCAGACCGAGGGGTGTCGCCGGTTGTCCGGGAGCGCCATCGGTTTCCGGCTCGTCACCCATCGCGAGGCGAAACAAACAATGTGGGCAGCCGGTGGCTTCCTCGATCGAGAGCAGCGCCAGACCACAGTCCGGGCAATAACGTTCAGATTTGGTTTCCACAAGCAGGCGCCTTGCGCCTCAACTACTCAAATAAGAAAAATCCAATCAAGGTGACGAACTTTCTGGCAGGAGCGCGGCTGTGCGCGAAGCGTCAGCCGCAGCGTGTCGACGGTGCTGCGGCTGGTCTGCGACAAAGCCGCGCTCCATTCGGATTGCGACGCTCGCCTACCGCCGACAGGCGATATCAATCAGGTGCCGCAGTTCATCATCCACGTCGTCCGGGTGTGAAACCGTTTGCTCCACCTCGGAACGAATCAGTTCCGCCATGCGCTTCTTAAGTCGATGCACCTCCTGTTTCACCGCGTTTTCGCTCAAGCCCAACTGTTCCGCCAGCGCAGCCTGGCTGGCGGTCGGCTCGCCGCCCGGCAGGAAAGGCGAGAGCAGTTCGAAGCGGCGTCCCTTCTCGTTCAAATCGTATTCTTCCTTGAGACGTTGTCGGGCGCGGGCCAGGAGGTCGAGTGCCCAGCGCCGGTCATAAATCAGATCCGCATTCATGGTGTCGGCTGGCTCGTGAGCGTAGCGTTCCTCCGCCGTCATGGCGTCGAGGGACAACGGGCGCTCGCCACCACCGCGTTTCTGGGCGCGGACGCGATCAAATTCGTTCGCGAGAAAACATTTGAACGCGGTGATGAGAAACCAGCGAAAACGCCCGCGCTGGCGGTCGGCGCCGGCGAGATAGTTTTTCTCGATCAGCTTGGAGAAAAATTCCTGGGTCAAATCCTGGGCGGTGTGCGGGTCGAATCCTTGTCGACGCACATAGGCGTAAAGCGGATACCAGTAGCCGCGGCAAACCTCCGCAAGGGCGGCCAGCGATTCGGGACTGTCCTCGTGTGCTGCGCGGAGGATGATGGTCCAATGCGTGGTGGCAAAGATGGGCTGCGGCGCGTCGTTCATCCGGTAACCGCGCGCGAGTGTAGGGCGTGCGGGCCGGAGTGACCAATGGTTTTGTTGTCAAACTGGCTGGTTTGCTATGTCAACTCACAACAGGAGCGCGAACAGCCGTGTTCGCGATTACATAAGATCTCAACGCTACTCTCGAATCACGCGGACAAGGCTGTCCGCGCTCCTGTGCCGTCAATACAGCGATAGCGGGCGAACGGCTTGAACACGGAAGAATCGTTGTGGCAGCAGTGGATTGTTCACGCTCCGTTCCGTGGCGGTGCCATCCGGCACGGTCAAACCGAGGCCGCTGTCCAACCACATGGGCAACGATAGGTCTTCGCTGGATTGAAGGTAGTAAAGCCGGTTCAAGACGCTGGTCCAGCGGACGACAGCTTTGGTACCGTCTGCCTGAAGTTGGAGGGAGAGAATGCGGAGGTTGCTGTCCGCATCGAGCGGGTCGGTTCCGGCAAGATATTCTTCCGCATTCGACTGGCCGTCGTTGTCCGGATCGTCGTTGGGATCGATGCCTTTGTTGTTGAAGTTTTCAATTTCCCAGGTCAGGGGCAGACCATTGCCGTCAAGGAGACCTGGGGAAAGGTGATCGGTTTGCACTCCCGCGATGGCGTTGCTCAGACTGATCCAACCACAGTTCGCGGAGTAAATCGCGCCGCCAAGCCGTCCGGTTTTCAAATCCACCGTCGGTGCGCCCTGGGCTTCAAACTGAATCCAACCGATGTTCGCGCCGTAGGCAAAGCCACTGAGATTCCCGAGACCATCGTGGTTCACGCCGTAGTCAGTGGCGGAGTTGTTCTGGTAGCGGATGCCATTCGCCGGGCTGCCGCTGCCGAGATGAATCCAGCCCACGTTGGCGGAATAAATCGAGCCGGAGCAAACGTAGTCGCCGATGATAGCGCCGTTGGTGCCGTCGGCACGCCAGTCCAGCCAGCCGATGTTCCCGCCATACGCGTGGCGGTTGGTGGCGTTGATCGTGGACTCCGCGCGGCAAAGCCCGGATGCAGTGATGCCGAGCGCAACAATAACAAGGAAGCGGCTCATAACCAGATCAACGGGAAAAGTTGGCCCAGGGACTGCCCGTATTATTCGTGACGGTCAAATAGCCGGTCACATCAACCAACGGCCCAAAAGTTTCACTGCCTTGAAATCCCCAGTAAGCCGCCCCGATGCCGTTGGTGTTGCCTCTCTCGAAGTTGCGGACGGTGAAGTTGTATCCCTGCGTGTTGTAGACCGCGAAGGCCCCGAGTTCCCCGGGCACCTGTTTGCCGAAGGCATTTCCCTCCACCACACAGCCGCGGGTGCGAAACAGTCGGACGCCTGCCGTGTAGTTGCCACTGATACGGTTATTACGAATGGTGTGATCACGGTTGTTTTGCGAATCGTTCTTCGTGTAACCATAGATCCCGTAGCTGCTGTTATCCGTGATGGTACATTGCTCCACCGTCACGTCCGTACACACGCCGGGATCAACGCTGATCAGCTTGATGCCTTCAGCCGCATTCTGATAAACGATCAAATGACTGATTTGCGCGGATTGCGTGTTCTTTACGTGGATGCCGATACCGAATCGCGTGATGCCGCCGTTGCGCACAACAACATTGCGGCGCATAACGTCGTCACCACCCGCGATGAAGATACCGGAGTGATTCGTGTCCTGCGTGCCGCTGATGGTAAAGCCCATCAGATCGATCGTCACATCGTCGGCCGATACGGTGATACCGGAGTTGGTCGAATGCAGGGGGCTGGTGAGGTAATACGAACCTGATGACGAAATGGTAAACGGTAAAGACGAGATCGGCGTGCGGGGTTCGATCTGTTCCAGCGTTTTCATCATCGGTGCGGGCGCGCCTGATGGCGCAAGTGCGCCTTGAGCGCGTGCAGAAGTCGCCGCCGACACGATGAGCAGCGCGAGAAGGGTGATGATTGCTATCTTCGATTTCATTGAGAGGATCTTTCAATTGGTTAAGGGATTGGAATCGTTCACCGGGAAAAATTAGCCCACGGGCTGGCCGCGGTGTTCGTGGACGGCAGGTAGCCGGTGACGTCAATCAAAGGACCAAAAGTGTCGCTTCCGTTAAAACGAAAGTAAGCAAAGCCGAAGCCATTCGTGTTACCATGCTCGAAGTTGCGGATCACGAGGTTGCGGCCATCACCGGTAAAGACGGCAAAGGCGCCGAAATCAACGACCGGGACCTGCGGACCGAACGTATTCCCATCGACGACGCAGCCCTCTGATCTAATCAGCACCACGCCCCGGGCATAATTACCGCTGATCTGATTATTGCGAATGGTGTGGCCACGACAGTTTCGGGAAACGGTTTCTGAACGGGCGAAGATGCCGTAACTGGCGTTTTCCGTCACGCTGCAATGCTCGATGGTGACGTCCGAGCACACGCCGGGATCGTTGCTCCGCAGCCAGATGCCCTCAGCCGTGTTCTGGTGAATCGCGACATCGTGCACGCGTCCGCCCTGCGTATTCTCGATCAGAATTCCAATCCCGAAGCGGGTGATCATGCCGTTACGAATGATGACGTTCCGCATCACGTTGGTTGCACCGGCGACGTGGATTCCCGGATGATTGGTGTCCTGGGCGCCACCGATGGTGAAGCCCATGAGGTCGATCGTTACATTATTGGCGGACACAGTGATCCCCGAGTTGGTCGACTCAAGCGAGCCAGTCAGGTAATACGAACCAGGCGTGGAGATGGTGAATGGCAACGACGAAATGGGAGTGCGCGGTTCGATTTGTTGCAGCGTCTTCATTGAAGGCGCGGGCGGTCCGAAAGGCGTGAGGCTGCCCTGAGCGAAGGTCGAGTTCACGAGAAGGGTGGATATCGCCAACGTTGCCAATATTCGTAAGCGCTTTGTCATTTCATTTGCCATAGCATTATTTCCTTGGTGCATCGCAATCACGATGTCGCCACTGTTACAAATAAGAATCGGCTGATGCGGGTTACGAGGAACTCGTTGCTGATTTGCAGGCCGGCTTGTAATTGCGGTGCAGAAACTTAGAAAGACAGGTTGCCGCGGGCAAAAGACTATCGCGTCAAGGCGAACCAAAGGTTCCAAAGCGCATTGCTGTGTTTGACCGACCACAGCGTGAAAGACTGCCCCCCGGGCGAAAACGCGAGCGCCTGCAACCAACGTGCCCAGCGCAGCCGGCGAACGAAGCGGCGATCACACGTGCGGGCGACTTGCCGTTGCGCCTCTTGCCAGGAAACTTCTTCGCGACTGGCAGCGACGGTTGGCCCAATAGCAATCTCCGCGGATTCAAACGCCATCGACATGCCATTGCCCGTCAGCGGCGGAATCATGGTGAGGGCATCTCCTACTCGACACTGACCACTTGCGACCGCGCGTTGGGGCCGGAGACTTAATCCGCCGACTGAGCAAAATGAACTCTCATCGAATTCCGCGGAGGCAAGGCGTTGCCGCAACTCCGAGTGAGGAATGCGCGTGAACCATTCGCGAGCGGTTGGCACAGCAAGGGGATCTCCGGTTCGCCGACGGAACAAACCGCAGATGTTTACTTCGCCACCCGGCAAACGACTCACGCCAACATAGCTGTCGCGACTGAGAAACATCTCAAGGTCGGCCCGCAGTGGGATGTTTCTCGCGTGTGTTTTTACGCCGAACCAGCGCCAGCCGTTTTCTGAAGGCTGCATCTGGCGACCATTCGCATGAACGACAAATTCGCCGGCATCGCTGGCCTTCCAACGCTCAGCTTCGCGCAACACCCCACCGAGTCGCCCAAATTCCCGGGCCAGGGCGGCGTCGAGCGCCCAGCGTGAAATACAGAGAGCGGGCGAGGGAAGTTGCTTGATGCCCGAACTGAATTTGCCGTTGCTAAAGGCGGTGGTTTTCGCGGTCACCACGCCGGTTCGCTCCAGCACGTTGAGCAGGCCAAGTCGCTTTAACGACTCGATGCCGCGACCGTTGATGAACTCACCACAGACCCGGTGTCTCGGATACTTGCCGGCTTCCCAGATCGTCACCGGCACGTTGCGTTGACGCAGTCCGATGCCGAGGGTCAATCCCGCCAACCCGCCTCCGATGATCGTGATGGGGCGCGCCGAGTTCACTTCACCGAGCTCGAGTCGCAATGAACGTGTGACTGAACGGACCGAACTGACGTTCGTCGAGCTTCCAAGTGCCATTGGCTGGCCAAAGCGCCGACAGTTCCTGGTCTCGAAAACCCGCGCGGAAACTGGCCGGTCCGTCGTGCCGTGTCACCGCACCGCACCCGAACAACCAAAGACACCGGCTCACGAAATGTTGCGCGCGTCCGCGGACGGGATCGATCGCTACAAACGAACTGGCGTGCTCGGCGATGCGTTGAAACATGCCGCGGAGTTGGTCCTCGTTGAAATGGTGCAGGAACAGGTTCGCCATGTAGAAATGCCGCTCACCATTGCGCGACCAGTCGGACGCGATTGACACATCGGCCTTCACGACTTCGGCCTGCCAATCAAGCTGCTTGAACGCCGCGAATGTCTCGGGCGCAACCGCCGGCTGCGTATCCACAATGCGAATGCTTACGTTGCGCCAATGCCGGGCCAATCGGCGTGCGACATGCAACATGAAAAGTCCGTCACCCGAGCCGAGGTCGGTGATCATCTGCGGCGCTGGATTGCCCGCAACCCGGCGCAACAACCGCGCCATCAGAGCATCGCTTTGATTGATTCGATTAAGCCGCAGGATGTCACGCCGCGAACGCACCGCGCGGGGATCATTCGCGGGAAGCACATCGATCAATTCTGGAGTCAAAACCCTTTTCATACCGGAGAGGTTCGTACGTCAAGCAGTGCGCCATGGCAACTGAATCCTGCACCGAAGGAGGACATCCACCACGCGCCATCGGGAACGGAATCATTCAAGGCAGCCTCCAAAACGAAGTAAACGGTGGGACTGCTGAGATTGCCGAACTCACGCAGCACGGCGCTGCTGTGGCGCGTGTCATTTTCGGAAAGATTCATCTGGTCGCGCAGGGCGGTCAGCACGTCGCGCCCGCCGGCGTGCAGAATCCAGCCGGAAATTTCTTCGCGATCAATAGCGCCGCGCTTCAAAGAATCCTGCAACAGTCGCTTGGCATGAGTCGCGGCCAGTTGGGGAACGGCCGGGGAAAGAATGTTGCGCAGCATTCCGTCGCGCTGTTCAAAGCGCAGCAGGTCGCGATTCGCAGGAGCAAGCTGGGAATGGCCGAGTTTCCATTGCACCTGCCGCGGTTGGCTTCCGGACTGGTTGGACAAGACGGCCGCACCCGCCCCGTCGCCAAATAAACAGGCACTGATCAATACGCCGGGATCGTCATCGAGATAAAACGCCGCACTGCACACCTCGACGCAAATCGAAAGAACAGTCTTGGCCCGTTGCGCTTTGAGGAGCGCCTCGGCCGTCCGCAGATTGGGCAAGGCCGCGCCGCAACCCTGCCCAACCAGGTCGAGCGCAAAAATGTCCGGACGCAATTGCAGATTCTCGACCACATAACTGGTCAGTCCCGGACAGAGATACCCCGTGCAGGTGCTCACCAGAATGGCGTCGATTTCGTTCGCCGCAACCTTCGCATTGGCAAGCGCCTTTTGCGCAGCTTCCGAGGCCAGCGACGGCGCATGCCGGGCAAACCGCGCATGCAGGGAATCCGGTGTCAGGTCAAACACTTCTTCCAATGGATTCAGCACCAGATGGCGCGAGGCGATGCCGTTGTCGCCACGCAAAACCTTTTTGAGAAGGGCGCGCGACCGCGAGGAGAGTTTGCTGAACTGTTTCGAGTTCCTTAAGGCGTCGAAGCACTCGCTTTGTTCATAACGCCGCGCGGGGGCTGCCGTTCCGATTCCGACGACATGCATGGGCAGAGAGTAGTCCTTTTTCCTGGATTGTGCCAACAAGTGTTCGACGAGCAGGGCGGACGAATCGCTCCAATCCTCTTCCTCTAATCTTTGTTCTTAATCTTACTCCCAGCGAGGGAGAGATTAAGAAAAAGATTAAGATTACGATTAAGAACTAGAACTCTAACCGGCCACTTCCAGGGGCACCATCTTCATCAGCAGCTTGAGTGATGCTGGCCGCACCGCTATCCTTCGCGCATGGGACGTCAATGGTTGCATGCAAAACGTTTGGTCGCCGGACTCAAGAAGGGTCGGACGACCAGCAAGCTCGTTCGTGAAATCTCGGTCGCCGCCAAGATGGGCGGGCCGGACCCCGCGATGAACGCGCGCCTTTTCACCGCCGTGGAGAAGGCGAAAAAAGAAAGCGTTACCAAGGACGCGATCCAGCGCGCGATCAACAAAGGCGCGGGCATCGGTGACGAAAAGCTGGTGATGGAGCATGTGACCTTTGAGGGTTATGCCCCATACAAAGTGGCGGTGATCGTGGAAGTTTACACAGACAATGTGAATCGAACCGCTCCTGAAATCAGAGTTCTGTTCAAGAAAGGCCAATTGGGCACGGCGGGCAGCAACAAGTTTCTCTTCGACCATGTCGGGTTGGTGGAAGCTCATCACCCCGACGTAAACACCGATCGCGAGGCCGCCGCCATTGAAGCCGGCGCCAACGAGGTCGAGCCGCTCACCCATGAACAGAACGATGACATTCCGGCCGAAGCGTGCGGGGCCCGTTTTATCTGCGAACGCACGGAAGTGCACAACGTTTCCAAATGGCTTTCCGCAAACGGCTGGACGGTGGTCACGAGCGAACTGGGTTACGTGCCCAAGCAATTCCCGGAATTGAGCGAAGCGCAGAAGGCGGAAGCCGGAGAGTTCCTGCAGGCACTGGACGATCACGATGACGTTCACCGCGTGTGGGCAGCGATAAAATGAGGACCTGGCGCGCCGTTGCATTGTTCCTCCTGGCAAGCCTGGCCATGGCGCAAGCGCAGTTCGATGGACCGGGTTCACCGGGCGTGAGCGCTTCGTTGATCCGGCTTTTTGGCACCAACACCGCCTTCACCGCTCAAGTTGAATACCAGTTGCTCAATCGCAGCAACAAGGAGCTCGTGAGCCTGCCCATGAGTTTTGCGCGACTCGACAATCGGATTCGCGTTGAAATTGATTTGGCGAAGATGAAGAACCAGGTCCAGCCGGATGCCCTGGCGCAAATCAAACCGCTCGGCATGGACCAACTCGTGACCGTGCTGCGACCGGACCAGCAGGTAACCTATCAGGTGTTTCCCCGGCTCAAGGCCTTTGTGAAATTGCCAATGCCGCCCGCTGAGATCGACTCGTTCCTTAAGCCCGCCAAAATGGAACGCACCTCGCTGGGCACGGAAAAGATGCAGGGTTTCACCTGCACCAAGTATCGTGTCGTGGCCTACGACGGACAAGGGAAGCGCCACGAGGCGACGGCATGGAACGCGCCCGAACTGCGCAACTTCCCGGTTTGCGTGGCGACGAAAGAAGGAACCGAAACCGCCGTCATGCGCTTTCGCCAGGTGATGTTTAATCGTTCAGAAGCGGCGAAGTTTGAGCCTCCCGCGGGATTCGAGCAATGTTCCGACATGCAAGCGCTGATGGCCGGACCCGTCACGCGATACATGGTCAAAAACAAAACCACCACGAATGCGCCCGCGAAGTCGAGCCCGCCATCGCCCGCCCGAAAAAAGAAGTAGATTCAACGCCGCGCCAAATTGCGCCGAAGGCAAACGCTTCCACCCAGGAGGAGCAATACTGCAACGCCGGGTTCAGGCACTACCATGAACCGCAAATTGTCGAGTCTTCCAAAATCGCCCCCGTCCAGCGGCACATAGGCCACGGCCCAGGCAATATCGCCTGCGGGGCGGGAGATGGTCATGGTCTCGATGCTGCCCGCGGCCAGTGGAGACGTAATGTAGGACTCGAGCAACGTCCCCGCGCTGTTGAACACATCCATTCGTCCCGTGTCGTTGGTGAACGACCATCCACCGATGAAATCAATAGCGATGAAATTTGCCGGATTGGAGAAATCCATTCGCAACCGTCGGTAGTTGTTCCAAAAAGGAATGCCCGCATGGCCGAAAACATTTGTGCCGGTGGACGTATAACCAAAGCCATCGTAAGACGCGGTGACGTCGAACGGAAAAGGCACGTTGTCCTCGCCTGCGGTGATGAGGCTTACCTGTGGGGAAACGTGATTCAAGATGGTGCTGCCGGAAAAGCCATCCGGTTCAATCAACGTCAGGGCTCGCCCGGCGAAAGTGACGAGGACTGTGGCGACAAGGATCGATACACATTTCACATTCATACACGAACAACTGACCGAGTTTAAAGTCGGCCCCGGCGCATTCAAGCCAACAGCAACAACGGACCGTTGAAAGATTACGGACGGCTGTCACCCAACGAAGACAAAGGCACTCGCGCATAACGCAGAATCTTGAATTCAGGCGTCTCGCGCACCGTGTCCGAAAATTGAAACTGGTCTTCGAACGGCGGAAAGAAGGCGTCTCCCGGCACTTCACGCTTCACGAGCGTCAGCAGTATTTCGGAACACAGCGGCAACGCTTGTTCGTAAATTTGCGCGCCGCCACAGATGAAGACCTGGCGGTCGGCTGTGTTGGCGGGCAGTGCATCCAGGCTGCGAATCGTCGTCACGCCTGGAAAAGAAAAGCCTGATCGACTCAGCACGATGGTTTCGCGGTTGGGCAACGGTTTGCCGATGGATTCAAACGTCTTTCGGCCCATCACAATGATGTGACCGGTGGTGGTGGCTTTGAACCATTTGAAGTCCTCCGGCAAATGCCACGGAATCTTGTTGCCGTTACCAATGACGCGATTGAGCGACATGGCGGCGATGGCTTTGAAATGCTTCATTGAAATCTCGTAACTGGCTTCGCGCGCCGTGGCCTTGAAGGTCAGCGATACTCCTGCCACTCCGGCTCGTTGGCGAAGATCCAGCGATAGTATTCCTTCTCTTTCAACTTCGCCGCGGCCGCTTCGTCCACGATGACCGTGGCTTTGGCGTGCAACTGCAACGCGCTGGCGGTCACCATGCTGGTGATTGGACCTTCGACGGCCTGGGCAATGATGTCGGCTTTGGATTCGCCCGTCGCCAGCAAGAGACAGCGGCGCGCATCGAGAATCGTGCCGACACCCATGGTAATGGCGCGACGCGGCATTTTGTCTTCGCCGCCGAAGAAAGGAGCGTTCTGCTTGATGGTGGTCGGCGTGAGCGCTTTTTCGCGGGTGCGGGATTTCAATGCGGACAGCGGTTCGTTAAAACCAATATGGCCGGATTTGCCAATGCCCAGCAGCTGCAAATCGATTCCACCGGCATCGGCAATCAGCTTTTCGTAGTGGCGACATTCCGCGCCCAGATCCGCGGCCCGGCCATTGGGCAAATGGGTATTCTGCAGAGCGATGTTTACATGGCGAAACAGGTGTTCGTTCATGAAATGCCGGTAGGAATGCGGGTCGGCGGAGTCGAGGCCGACGTATTCATCGAGATTGAAGGTGCGCACGCTGGAGAAATCGAGTTTCGCATCACGGTGCATCTGGACGAGATGAGAATAGACCGCCTCCATCGTGCTGCCAGTCGCCAGGCCGAGCACGGCGCGCGGGTTGGCGCGCACTTCGCTGGCCACGATGCGCGCGACGAGTAACGCGGCGGCGTCCTTGTCCGGACGGATGATCAATTCCATGCGGAGAAGTTAAGCAAATGCGCTGGTGGTTGTCTGCAATTTGTCTATCTGCGGCTATTATCACCCCTCACCCTCAATCCCTCTCCCCGTTGAGGGGAGAGGGAGGTTTCCGGCGACGGCTTGTGATTGTAGAAAGTGCCGGGGGCTGCGATCCGATTCACGGAGCAGGTTACAGAAATTTGTTCGCGGTCAGTTGGGGGTGCCACTAAGCTTTTCTCGTGCACGATCGGGAAAGTTCCTGTCCGCTGACCGGGCTGCGGGCCCGGCGCGCAACTTTTTCCGTCGGGCGGTGTCCAAGGAGTTATTGATGAATTTGTCTGACGCTCGTGAGGTTCTGAAAAAAATTGCTGCGAACATTGGGTGCGTCATGGAGGGCCAGGCGGCAGCCACCCGCAAATTGCTGGCCGCCCTCGCCAGCGGCGGCCATGTGCTGTTGGAGGATTTTCCCGGGACGGGCAAGACCACCCTCGCCAAGGCGCTGGCCCGCTCGATCGATGCGCGATTCAAACGCGTTCAATTCACGCCGGACCTGTTGCCCTCCGATATTCTGGGGGTCTCGATTTACAGTCAGCGCGATCAGTTGTTTCACTTTCACGAAGGTCCGATCTTCACGAACATCCTGCTCGCCGACGAAATCAATCGGGCTTCGCCGCGCACGCAATCCGCCTTGCTCGAAGCGATGGGCGAAAGCCAGGTAAGCGTCGATGGCGAACGACGCAATCTGGCGGAGCTTTTCTTCGTTATAGCCACCCAGAATCCGGTCGAGTTTCGTGGCACCTATCCGCTGCCGGAAGCGCAGATGGACCGATTTGCGATGCAGTTCACGCTGGGTTATGTGCAGGCGGCTGAGGAGGTGGCGGTGTTGACGGCCCAGGCCACCAATCATCCACTGGACACTCTCCAGCCGTGCGCTTCATTCGCCGACATCACGGCGGTGAAGCGCGCCGCGCAAAATGTTCGCATCAGCGAGGAACTCAAGCGCTACGTCGTTGATCTCACCAGTGCCACCCGCAGCGGAAATGGCGTGCAACTTGGCGCCAGCCCGCGGGCCTCGATTGCCTTGATGAAAGCCGCCCAGGCGCTGGCGCTGTATGACGGTCTGGAGTTCGTGACCCCGGAGCAGATTCAGGAACTGGCGGTGCCGGTGATTGCGCATCGCCTGGTGATGCAACCGCAAGCCCGCTTTTCGGGCCTCACGGCGCGAGGCGTGGTGGAGGACGTGGTAAAGAAAATCAAAGTGCCGGCTTGATTCGCCGGGTTGGATTGGGCCATGCCAAAGATTTTGGAGCAACCGCGCTGGTCTTTCTGGAAATTTCAGGAAGTGTACGAGGTTGAGGTCACCGGCGATGTCTTGCAGGTGCGCGCATATGCCGCCGAATTTTTCCGGAAAACGCCGGCCCTTGATTTCTCCCACGAGCAGGACGGCTTCCGCTTTCAACGCAGCAGTGGCTGGCGGGGCTTGTTCAGCGTGTCCGAACGCAAGCTGCGGCACGAGGTTTCCGTGGCCGTGCAACAGAATCTGGCGCAGGTCCGGCTCACCATCACCTACCGGGTGACCTACCCCGCGCCGTTGCCCAATGTGCACTTCCGCCCGAGCGATTTTTTCAAGGAAGTCGCGTCCCTTGAGCGTTGGCTCAACCGACGATTGGGCGACCGATCCCCACAGCTCGAGCCCCTGGCGGTTCAGCAACCGGGTCGTCCCTGGCTGATTCTGTTCAATCCGGTTCTGTGGTTGATGTACCGCGCCTACCGCTTTTTCAGTTGGTCCACGTACTGGACCAAGCGACGTTACACCGCGGCGGGACAGGCGATGCTGGGCGGCGTGATGGTGGCAATGATCTCGGGGCTCGACGTGGAAAATGCGGTCGGCTACCAGGCATTCACGCTGTTGCTCTCATTGCTGCTGATTGCGATGGTGTTCAGCTTGCGATTTCACGCCGTGTTCAGTGTGGAACGCGTGTTGCCGCGAGTTGCTACCGCTGAACAACCGTTTACCTATCGCGTGCTGGTTCGAAATCTCAGCCCCCGTCCTCAGGCGGGGATAACACTGATTGAAGACCTGTCTGATCCGCGTCCTGCCTTCCGGGAATGGCGGGACTACAAATTGGACGAGAACCAACACTCGCGACCGTTCCGCTTCCAGCAAGGCCGCGTTCGTAGTCCCTTCAAGCAGGTAACCGTGAAGGAGGCAGACCTGCCCCCCTTGCCGCCGCAACAATCAGCGGAAACGGTAGTGGAAATGACGCCGTGGCGCAGGGGAGTGGTGCGATTGGAAGGCGTGACCCTGGCGCGGCCCGACCCATTCGGGCTTTACCGCGCACTGAAAAAGTCTTCGCTCCCGCAAACCATTCTGGTTTTACCCAAGCGCTATCCCCTGCCGCCGATTGCCTTGCCCGGCTCGCTTAAGTATCAGCAGGGCGGTGTCGCGATGGCTTCGAATATTGGGCAGAGCGACGAATTTGTCTCCTTGCGGGAGTATCGCCGCGGAGATCCACCAAGACATATTCATTGGCGGAGCTGGGCCAAGGTCGGCAAGCCGATCGTAAAGGAGTTTGAGGATGAGTTTTTCGTGCGGCATGCGCTGGTGCTGGACACCTTCACCGCCCGCCCTCAAAGCGAATTGTTTGAGGAAGCGGTCTCGGTAGCCGCGTCGTTCGCCTGCACGGTGCTCACCCAGGAATCGTTGCTCGACCTGCTCTTCGTCGGGGCGGAAGCCTATTGTTTTACAGCGGGTCGCGGCCTGGCGCACGCGGACCAGATGCTGGAGATCCTGGGCTCCGTCCAACCGTGCTATCAACAGCCCTTCGCCACGCTGGAGCGGGCGGTGTTGGAACATGCGAATGTGGTCAGCGGCTGCGTTTGTGTGCTGCTTGATTGGGACGAGCTTCGGCAGCGTTTCGTCGAGAAGCTCAGGATGCTGGGTCTGCCGGTGCTCGTGCTGGTGGTTCGCCCGCCGGGGGACAGTCAACCGCTGGATCCAGGGCCGATGGCCGACTCACCTGAAAGCTTGCATTCGCTGGAAGTTGGGCGGATAGAACAGCAACTGGCAATGCTGTCATGAGTTCCAGGTTGAAAGTTCCGGGTTCCAGGTGCGATGCAAGTTGGCGTTTGCAGCGCGCCAAACGTGCAACTTGGAGCGTGGGACGTGGAACGGGCTGTAGCGCATGAAACCGCCTCCACTATTGCTGGGGGCGACGCTCGTGTTCTGGGGGTGGCAAACGGAGTTTCTCTTGCCGGGTGCCTTGTTGGGTGTGCTGCTGGAAAGTGCGCTGGTGTTCAAGGCTCGCTGGGATTTTTCGGATGAAGATTTTCGCCGGGTTTGGCAATTCTGCACCTTATTGGTATTGGCGGCTGGCCTCTATGCTTTCAACTCCAATGATGGACCTTCCACTTACGCGGGCCTCTTTCAAGACGCCAATCTGGCCGCCCAACGCAACGCGAGCATTTCCAGCGCCCGCACGGCGTTGTCCGTTTTGCGCTGGTTGCCGATGATTTATTTCCCGGCGATAATCGCGCAGGCGTACAGCACACGCCAGGCGGTCCCGCTGTCCACCATCTCCTTTATTCTGCAAAGACGGTTAAAACGGGCAAGGCGTCTCGGCCAAAAGCTGCCGCCAGTTCGAAATCTGAACCTGGGTTTTGCCTATTTCTCAGTAGTGCTGTTCTCGGCGAGCTTCCACGCGTCGGAAGGACCTTCGTTTTACTGGGGAGTCTGCGTGTTGTTGACCTGGGCATTGTGGTCACAGCGGTCGCGGCGCTTTGGATTGCCGATCTGGCTCGCTGCCCTGGGCCTGGCCGTGACACTGGGCTTCTTCGGTCAACGCGGCGTCGCGAAGATGCAGCGTTACCTCGAAAACATCAGCCCCCAATGGATCGCGCGCCTCATGCGGCGACCATCCGATCCGTTCAGATCGAATACCCGATTGGGCCGGGTGGGCGAAATCAAGCTGTCCGCAGAAATTGTTGTCCGCGTTGAGCCAAAGGGTCCGGGACCAGTACCCATCTATTTGCGCGAAGCCAGCTATCGCCAGTTTCAGAATGATAACTGGTATGCGGGCACGGCGCGCAACTTCGACATCAAGGTGGAAGAAGATCCCCCGCTCGAGAGCGCCAACTGGACGTTAATCAAAGGGAAGACAAATTTGTCCGCCATCAGCATCGCCTGTTACCTGGAGGGTTACGAAAACGACTCGCCGGCTGGTTTGCTGCCGCTGCCTCATGGTACCGCCCGGCTGCAAAAGCTGCCCGCTTATTTGCTGAATCGCAACGGCGCTGGCGCTGTGATGGCCCAAGGACCGCGCCTCGTTGTCTTCGACGCGCTATATGGTCCGGGCGCGACCATCGACGTAGCGCCGGATGTCGGACCGAAAGCAGGCGAGGACCTTCTCGTGCGGCCGAGCGAGGAGGCAGCACTGGACTGCGTGATCGAGGAATTGGAATTGCGGGGCCGCAGCCAAAGCGAAGTCCTGCGAACGCTGGCGGGATTTTTCAATGATCGCTTCACTTACCGGCTATACCAGCCGCCACCACCGCCGCCGCCACGACGGCCTCGAGATCGCCGCGAGCCGAATCCTGAAACGCCATTGACCCGGTTTCTCACTTATGACCGCGCCGGTCATTGCGAGTATTTCGCCACGGCCACCGTGCTGCTCTTGCGCAAGTTGGGCATTCCCGCACGTTACGCCACCGGCTACGTGGTGCATGAATCTTCGGGCAGCGGTTACGTGGTACGCTTGCGCGACGCCCACGCCTGGACTCTCGTGTGGGATCCGGAGCAGCGGCTTTGGATGGACTTTGACACCACGCCCGCTTCGTGGATCAAGGAGGAAGCGAAGAACCCATCATCACTGCAATGGTTGCGGGATGCCTGGTCGCGACTGGTGTTTGAGTTTTCCAAAATCCGCTGGGGGCAGGGCAAGGCGCGTCAGTACTTGCTCTGGGTGATGATTCCTGGGCTGGGTCTGTTGCTTTACCAAATCCTCTTTCGGCGTGGTCGCAAGCGGCAGAGCAAGCTGAAGTCCGATGAAGATTTCTTTACGAACTGGCCGGGACTGGATTCAGACTTCTACAAGCTGGAAAAGGAAATTGCCCGACGCGGGGTACCGCGCGAACCGAGCGAACCCCTGAACCAATGGTTGCACCGGGTGGCGATGACGCCGGATTTCACCAGCCTGGTCGGACCATTGCAGGAGCTGCTCCGGCTGCACTACCGTTATCGGTTTGATCCTGTCGGATTGAACGACGCGGACCGAAGGGCGTTGCACGAGCAAACGAAGCATTGCCTGGAGAATTTGTCACGGGCCGGGCAAGTGGCCGAGGCCACAGCGAAGTAGCGTTGATTTCGCGTGCGATCGTTCTGGGGCCACCCTGGATCTCCCGTCGTCCGCTTGGAATTTCTCGTTCAATGCCCCGGGTTTCCCGATCCTCGCAGTTGATAACTTTCAACCTTTATGACTTGCTACTCCCTTCGGTTCAAGTAAACGAATTCTATGCGTGCGATACTCCCGGCCCTCACGTTTGCGGCAATGTTAACGAGTTTATCGTTTGCCGCCGAAACCAATTCTCCGCCAGCGTTGCCTCGCGCTGATGCCAGGGGCAACCCGCTCCGCCGCGCGCCGACTGGCCATGTCTCAAATTACGATGAAGCCAACGTAGGCACCTACCAGCTACCCGATCCACTCGTGCTGTTGAACGGCCAGCCCGTCGCGGACAGCAACACCTGGTTCAAGGTGCGTCGTCCCGAACTCCTCAAGTTGTACGAGGACGAAATCTACGGGCGGGTGCCCCATCGCGCACCGAAATTAAAATTCGAACTCGTGGGGACGGACCTGACCGCTCTGAGCAATACCGCCGTCCGAAAGGAATTTGTCGGCCACATTGGCAACCCAACGAACGGCCCAAAAATGAAGCTGGTTTTATATGTGCCGGCGAATGCAACCAAGCCAGTGCCTGTGTTGTTACACCTGCTGTTCGGCAATCCCCCGGCGGACTCTCCGGTTTATACCAACGCAACGCGTCCCGGCGAGATTGGTCCCATCTCTGATATTCTCGCGCGCGGCTACGGTTACGCCTCATTTCGCTACACCCAGGTCGAAGGTGATTCGCGGACCAACAATTTGAGCATCGTTCGTAAGCTGGCGCTTCCTGATGGTCAGATTGGACCCGGGTGGGACGAATGGGGCACCATCACTGCATGGGCTTGGGCTGCCAGTAAAGTGCTCGATTACTTTGAAACGGAGCGGACGGTGGACGCCAAACGAGTCGCGCTCATTGGCCACTCCCGTCTCGGCAAGACGGCATTGTGGGCGGGCGCGCGCGATCCACGATTCGCCCTGATATTCTCCAGCTGTTCCGGCGAACTTGGCGCTTCGCTCGCGCGCCGGGATTACGGCGAAACCGTGGACGACGTGATTGCCAATTTCCCGTGGTGGTTTGCCGCCAACTTCAAAAAGTTCTCCACCCGCTGGAATGACTTGCCGGTGGATTCGCACCTGCTGATTGCCCTCAATGCGCCCCATCCGGTGTTCATCACCGGCGGCACGCAGGATCAGTGGGCGGATCCGCACGGCATGTTCCTCGCCCAGGTCGCCGCCGGTCCAGTCTATCGACTTTTAGGAAAGAAAGACCTGGGCCCGACCGAACGGCCACCGCTCGACACGCCTTTGGTCGATGGAGATTTGGGTTTTCTTTACCACACTGGCCCGCATTCCATCACGGCAGAGGATTGGAAGACGTTTTTGAATTTTGCCGACCGACACCTGAAATAGAGGGCAACAACCAGCTACTTCTTGTAGAACTTCTTCTGCCACGCCGATTGTTTCTTCCCGGCTTCGCGAAGAAAGGGGGCCAACGCGCCAATGTTCAGCAGCCGTTCGTTGAACCAGTGCCACGGCTGCTTCAGTGGGCGGGTGAAGTCCACAAACAACACTACGCGGTAGCCATCAGTGTCGTTCCACACTTCGTGATTGTAGGTGTCGTCAAAGATCAACGCCTTCCCTTCGGTCCAATTGCGGAATTCGTTTCCGATGCGAATGCGCACTCGCTCCCGGGGCTCGGGCACGAGTAATCCGAGGTGAAAACGCAACACCCCATTGTACGCGCCTCGATGTGCCGGGATGTGCTTGTGCGGTGAAAGAATGGAAAAGAACGCGGTCTTCATCCCCGGAATTTTCCCCAGCAGCCGCATGGTCTCGGGACAGCGTTGCGCGTTCTCCCGGCAATCCATGCCAATCCCGGCGAGAAAGAACGTCTTCCAGTCATTGTCCGTCTGGATCGTGCTGACCTCTTTTAGAATATCCTGAAAGCTCGGCATCTGATCCCGATAAACCATCACGGCGTCCAGTTCGGCACGAATCTTCTTCCAGTCCGCCTCCAGCTCCGCGGCCCACGGAAATGTTTTGGTATCGTAAATGGGCGGATCGCCATTCACAGAGACGCTGGCGATAAAACTCTCCAGCGAATCCTGAAGGGCCAATCCGAGGCGCCCGGTGAACGTCTTCGGGGGTGCCAGCCGGTGTTTGCGATCACAAAGATTCTCGGACGGAGTCGTTGTGACATTAAGAGAGGCGGTTGGGGCGTCGCTCATAATGGCCATAGTCTGGGTTGCGCCGACAAAACCGCAACAGGAAACTACTTCTTGTTGGGCCGGCGGATTTCGGCATTGAAAGTGCCAGCGACGTAGCTCCGGGGATCATCGGGAAACGCAATGAAGATTTTGCCCGGCAAATGATTACTGGAGACCTGCCCGAATTCCACCTTCAAGGCGTAACCATTGCGAAAGTCCTTCGTGGCGGGATCGCCATTCTCATTTTTCCAACGAAGAATCGTTCGCGGCGCGTTGGTGCGCGTGGCTTCGATGGTTACCTTTTTGCCGGCAAGATCTTCGGTCCGCTCGGCAAACAGGTGAACGGAGACACCCACATCCGGCGGCCATTTTGGACCCTGGCGCAGGTCCAGATGTCCCTGCCGGATGGTCGCCCGCTCCAATTGGAAGGCGCGTCCGTTGACGTTTCCATTCGCAGGCCACTCCGGCAGCTTCGCCTCCGCCAGACGCAACGTCCAATTCGTCGCATCGGGCGCGGGTGGACTGATGTGCACTATTGGTTTCGCCCCTGGCACCTCCTGTTTGGTTTCAGTCGAAACCGATTGGTGCGATTGCAGAATCGTCTTGCGGATTGCCACCACGCCGGCGCCGGCACAGACGACCACGGCCATTGAAACGAGCGCGGCAACCGGGAACTTTCTTCCCCGTCTCGACGCCGCGATGAGCTCGGTTTGAGAACTGAGCGAGGTGGCCGGCCGCGCTTGAGCCAGCGCCGCCGTCAGGACCAGGTTGGACGCGCCAGCCAATTTTGCTTGGGGCACTACGAGCTTGCGGAAGCACGTGGGACAATCCATCTGCGTGCCGCTGCTGGCCGAGTCGCACGTGATGTGCTGACCGCAGACGGGACAGGCGAATTTGAACTCGCTCATGAGTCGCTCTGGTTACGCACAAAAATGGCATTGTTTGCACCACGCCGCAACCCGGCACTTCACGCATCCCTCTCGGGTCAAACCCCGGCTCACCAGCCGCTCAAGCCGGCTCTTGTTGCGTCAAACAATGCAGCGATCCAAAGCCCAACACGAGGTCGACGGCATGAATGCCCACAACCGGACGATCTTTGAACAGTTCGCCGAGGATGCCCAGTGCAACCCGGTCGTTCACATCGTTGAACGTCGGCACAATCACGCACGCATTGCAGATGTAAAAATTCGCGTAGCTCGCGGGCAGTCGCCAGTCCTTGTAGTAAATCGGCGACGGCATCGGCAAGGCGACCACTTCGGGTTTCGAGCCATCTTCCAGCCGGAACTCTTTCACGCGTTCCCAATTCTCTGACAGGGGACGATAGTTGATGTCACGCTGGTTCGTCTCTTTGATCAACACCAGCGTCTTGCGATCGGTGAAACGGCAAATGTCATCGATGTGCCCGTGCGTATCGTCCCCCACCGGCCCATTCAGCAACCACAACACATTCCTGACGCCGAGATACTTTTTAAACGTCTCGTCATACTGCGCCTTGGTCATGCCCGGATTGCGCACCTGCACCGTTGGATGCTGATAACACTCCTCCGTGGTGAGTAACGTCCCGCGCCCGTTCACTTCGATCCCACCTCCCTCAATGATGAATTTCTTCCCGTTGAACTGTGCATCAAAGAGAGGCCGCTTCAGCAATTTGGCCGCAGTCTCCGGGACTTTTGTATCAAGCTGCCAGTTCTTGTACTTGGCCCAGGCATTGAAATGGAAATGCACGATGGCCTTTCCGCCCTTCGATGTTCGATGCTTCCTCACCACATGTATGGGGCCGCTATCACGCGTCCAACCGCGATTCGTTGGATGCACCACGAACTGCACACGCTTCAAGTCACACGCGGCTCGCTTCAGATAGCTGGCGGCAAACTTCGCTTCGGGCTTGCTGCGCACGAGAATCCGCACCAATTCGCCTTGTGAAATTTTCCGCACCATCTCGCCGTAAACCCAACGGATGGTGTCAATCTTGTCCGGCCAATCGGATTCGTTGTGCGGCCAGCCCAGCCAGGTTGCGGCATGTTTCTCCCATTCCGCCGGCATGGAATAACCGAGTTCCGCGGGCGTTTGCTCTGTAATCAACTTCGTCGCCATAAATTCAGCGCACAGCATAAAGACAGATAACCAATTGTCCACCGCACATCCTTCGCGTAAACCGCGGGAGTGAGGATCACGCAGCGCAGCGGCAAAGGAGCGCGGACAGCCTTGTCCGCTGCGCCATCGACCTTCAGCACGTCTGCCAGAATCGACGCCCTCCGGTTTCAGTCGCACCCACGAACACTCTCTGGGTGACGTCTGAACTCGCTTTCGGCATACTCGTGTCATTCCGGCAATCCCGGTCGAACGCATGAAAGCCAACTCCAAACAACCTGTCCTCGGCGTTATCTACGGCAATCGCGACTTCTTTCCCGACCACCTCGTGACCGAGGCGCGAGCGGATATTGCGAAGCTCTTTTCCACCTTGGGCATCAAGTCCATTCAACTCGGCGAACATGATTCCAAACTCGGCGGCGTCGAAACGCACGCCGACGCCCGCAAGTGCGCCGAACTCTTCCGCAAGCATTGCGACGAGATCGACGGCGTGCTCGTCTGCCTCCCGAACTTTGGCGACGAAAAAGGTGTCGCCGACACGCTGAAGCTCGCGGGCCTCAATGTGCCGGTGCTCATTCAGGGTTATCCCGATGATCTGGGCCGGCTTGATGTCGCCCGACGCCGCGACGCTTACTGCGGGAAGATCTCCGTTTGCAACAACCTCGTGCAGGCCGGCATCAAGTTCACTTTGACTGACAAACACGTCAGCCATCCGACGTCCGCGAGTTTCGCGCGCGACCTGAAGAACTTTCTCGGCGTCTGCCGCGTGGTGAACGGCGTTCGCGGCGTGCGGCTCGGCGCCGTTGGCGCGCGGCCCGGAGCGTTCAACACGGTTCGTTACAGCGAGAAGTTATTGGAGCGCCACGGCATCAGCGTCACTACGGTTGATCTCTCGGAGATCATCGGCGCAGCCAACAAATTGGACGCCTCCGCCCCATCCGTCGTATCAAAGCTGAAAGAGATTCAAGGCTACGCCCCGGCGCCCGGTGTTCCCCAGGACAAGCTTGTGCAAATGGCCAAAATGGGTGTGGTGCTCACGCAATGGTCCGAGGCCAATTGCCTCGACGCCACGGCAATCCAGTGCTGGACCAGCGTGCAACAGAACTACGGCTGCAACGTCTGCACGCTCATGAGTATGATGAGCGAAAAGTTCATGCCCAGCGCCTGCGAAGTGGATGTCACTGGCGTGCTCACGATGTATGCCATGCAACTCGCCGGCAACACGCCCGCCGCGCTCGTGGACTGGAACAACAATTACGCGGACGACGACGACAAGTGCGTCCTCTTCCACTGCGGCAATTGGGCGAAATCATTCCTGCCCGACATCAAGATCGCCAGCGCGCCGATCATCGGCACCGCGGTTGGTGTGGAAAACACCTACGGCGCGCTGGATGGCCGCACGCCCGCCGGCCCACTGACCTACGGCCGCATCACGACGGCGGACGCCGACGGCTGCATCCGCACCTATGTTGGCGAAGGCGAGTTGACCAATGACGAGTTGAAGACCTTCGGCAACCGCGCCGTCGCCAAAGTGCCCAAACTCCAGAAACTGATGCAGCACGTCTGCCGGAATGGCTTCGAGCATCACGTCGTGATGACGCAATCGCACTCGGCGGAAATTCTGGCCGAGGCGTTCCGAAATTATTTCGGGTGGGAGGTTTGCAATCACGGGTGAAATCCAAATAACGATGCCAATCCAATTGCACCAATGGCAAACTGCCGCGCTCGCGAAGTGGCACTCTGCGAAACGACAAGGAATCATCGAAGCCGTAACTGGCTCGGGGAAAACCTATGTTGCGTTTGGTGCGCTGGAACAATTACAGGCCGAAGACAGGCGATTGAACACCTTGATTGTTGTCCCAACCGTTCCTTTGATGAATCAGTGGCTCAACAAATTGTCGCAGTTGTTCCCTGGCCGTAGCATTGGTCGCATTGGCGACGGGCATACAGATGATTTTTCCAGATTTCCATTTGCATGTATCGCCATCATCAATTCCGCAGTTAGGCACGTTGACAAACTGCTTGGCCACACGCGGCATGGGACGGTAAAAAGTTTTTTGATTGCTGACGAGTGCCACCACTACATTAACGCACCAGTGTTTCGGCGCATCCGAGACTTTCCATTTCATTACACGCTAGGCTTGTCGGCCACAATTGAGCCATACGAAGTCTCCGGCCTCGGTAGAGTCATCTACGAATACGGATTCAGAGAAGCAAACCGTGACGATCTCGTTCCGAGTTTTGACTTGGTTAATACGACGGTTTCGTTGACGCCGGGCGAGCAAGCAGATTACGAAAGTCTGACAGAGAAAATCAGCGATCAGATTGTGCTCATTCGAGATGCGTTCCACTTTGAATTGCTGAACGTCCCGGAACGTGAATTTTTCACACGCCTCAAGCAACTCATGTCGCGAGAGGATGGAAGCGAAGACCCAGTGATTAAGCGGTTGTTCGGGCTGATTTTCCGGCGCACAAAGATTTACTACATGTCAGAGCGCAAGATGGCTCTTGCAACCGACTTGATCCGGCTCTTGGTGCAGGATGGCAAAAAGAAGGTGATCGTGTTCTTCGAGCGGATTGATTCTGCGGAAGATGTCCAAGAGGATGTTGCACTTGAAGCAGCCTCAAAACTTCGCACTCGGATTCAGGAAGTCATGCAAATCTGGTGCAAAGTCTTTCATAGCGGCTTGCAGCGGACAGAGAGAGATGAAGTCCTTCGCGAGTTTCGCGCAAACAAGCAGTCAGCGTTGTTGGCGTGTCGTTGTCTCGACGAAGGGATAGATATTCCTGAAGTTGACGCGGCCATTCTCGTCGCGTCCACTCAGTCGCGCCGCCAGCGGATTCAGCGAATCGGCAGAACACTTCGTCGTGGCGATGGGGAGAAGCGTCCACTCATTGTGACGCTCTATTGCCAAGAAACTCGCGATGAAAACGTCGTCCAAAACGACGAGGAGATTTTTGCTGGAGTCGCAACCTTCCATGAAACCAGTGAGCGTAGTTGTGTAAATCATGTGAAAACAGTGCTGGCTAGAAAGGAGCAGAACGCATGAAGCGCCAAGACCGCCCCAAGCCAAACTCTCATAAACTCGCTGGTCATCCGCTTGCGAAGAAGGTGCAGGATGATCTCCGCCCGGTGTTGGAAAGCGAAGCCACAAACGTCGAGTTGAGCGGAAGTGTTTGGTATGCCGACACCATATTTACACACATCTCTGCAATACAGTCCGCAATCGAGAACTTGGAGAGAAGCCAATACTTCATCCTGTCGTTCCCACAGCCTCGTCGAAATGCGAAACAGGGCGTGAGGCTGCACGATTGGATAGAGTATCATTACTCGCATTACCTCATAACGCTTGTCAGTCTGCTGGACATTTCTTTGGTCCTTACGAATGCAGTCTTTTGCCTTGGGAATCGTGAGCGCGATTGCAGATTTGATCTCATCACTGAAAACAGTTGGGTCGCGCGAACACCGGCGGCCTCCGCTTTGGAGGACATCCGCAAGTTTGTTCAGCCGCATAAAAAGGGACGTAACGAATTTGTCCATTGGGGACAAACACCCAAGATCGCTTCGGTGATGAAATCTGATTACCTCAAACACCTTGACCGCTTTAGCTTCATTGAGCTGTGTGGCAAGCCGGTTGTGGATCGAAAGACTCTCGAATTGGCATACAAGGGACAGGTGAAAAAGATTTCTGTAAAACTGAAGGCCGAGACAGATTCCATTTTTGACGCCGTGTGGAAATTTTTTGACAAGCTTGAGCCCATTTACGACCAGCATTCCGCCACACTTCGAGCACAGACTTGATTTTATGACCGATTACGAACTCCAGATCAAAGCCATCGCCCTGCGCCGTTCGATGTTGCGGCTCATCTACAACGCCGGCGCAGGCCACACCGGCGGTGGCTTGTCCTGCCTGGACATCCTGAACGTCCTCTACAACCGCGTGCTCGACGTCTCGCCGCAGACGTTCACCAGCCCGACCCGCGACCGCTACGTGCAGAGCAAGGGCCATTGCGTCGAGGCGCTTTATGCCGTGCTCGCTGATCGTGGATTTTTTTCGGTGTCAGCTCTGGACACGGTTTGCCGTTATCAATCGCACTATGTCGGTCATCCGACGCGGCACATTCCGGGTGTGGAGATGAACACCGGTGCGCTCGGGCACGGATTGCCCATTTGCATCGGGATGGCGCTGGCTGCGAAGATGGATGAGGAAAACATCCAACATCCAACATCCAACACCCAACATCCAAGGACGCCACGTTTCCGCGTGTTTACATTGCTCGGTGACGGTGAACTCGCCGAAGGTTCAAACTGGGAAGCGGCACTCGCCGCCGCGCATTACAAGCTCGATAACCTGTTTGCTATTCTCGACCACAACACGCTTCAGATCACCGGACACACGCGCGAAGTGATGTGCAACGAGCCGCTCGAAGACAAATGGCGCGCGTTCGGTTGGACCGTCCGCTGCGTCAAGGGTCACGATTACGCGGAACTCACCCATGCGTTGACCGACCCGCCGGAACCGGGGAAGCCGACGTTCATCATTGCGAACACTGTGAAGGGCAAAGGCGTGAGCTTTATGGAGAACGTCGCCAAATGGCATCACGGCCTGCCGAGCGAAGCGGAATTGAAGCAGGCATTGACTGAACTCGACGCAACTGAGGCCAAATTACAAAGCGCGTGACCATGCCCAACGACCCACAAATAACCAAGCGCGCGTTTCCCTCGCCCCGCGAGGAACGAGTGGGGAGAGGGTTAGGGAGAGGGGCAACTCGTCCAACCAAGCCAAGCGTCTCCTCTCCCCGCAGCGAAGCGGGGGGAGAGGGCCAGGGAGAGGGGCGGCTCAACAACACCTCCGCACAATCAACAGCCATCGCTCGCTTGCTACGACGCAATCAAACCGACGAGGAGAAGCAATTATGGCACGCACTGAAAGCCGGACGGTTTGCAGGGTTCAAATTTCGCCGCCAACACAAGGCTGGTGACCACTATCTCGATTTCGATTGTCCGACCGCAAAGCTGTCCGTTGAGCTCGACGGCTTTCAACACGGATTGCCGGAACAGATGCAACGCGATGAAGGGCGGAGAAAGTTTTTGGATTCGCAAGGCATCGTAGCCACCAAGAGGCACAAAAAGCACAAACGAAATCAGTTTTTGCGCTTCTTGTGCATTTTTGTGGCTACAGAATTTCTGAAACCGCTCTAGCGTTTCGCCCTCACTCCGCGTTTGGGTACGAGCCCAGCACTTTCACGTAACTGCACTCTTTGCCCAGTAGCGCAATCGCCTTGGCCACCTTCTTCTCTTCCACGTGGCCGTCGCAATCGATGAAGAAAAAATACTCCCAGGCTTTCCGCTTGCTGGGACGCGATTCGATCTTGGTGAGATTAATGCGATAGCGCCGGAACGCGGCCAGCGCGTGATGCAACG
>DASUGI010000404.1:0-6678 GCA_036274115.1 Verrucomicrobiia bacterium | reverse complement strand
TTGGGATCTTTGTCCCAATCGGTCACGCTGGCGGCGGAATCGATGCGCACAATACCGTAAGGCCGCACGCCGAGGGCGCGCAGCTTCTTCGCGATGCGACAGGCTTTGGCGACAGCCGTCACCCAGTTCTTGCGTTTGGTTTCATCGCCCATGGCCGAGCCGTCAAACCACACCGGCGCGACCACTGAGCCGACGACGAAACCTTTTGCGCGAATCTTGTCGGCCAGCGCTTTGATACCGTCGTCATCGATGTCAATCGAGGTGTGCGGGTCGTAGAGAAACAGGTCCACCCCGTCGAACTTCACGCCGTTGACCTCGGCCTTGGCGGTCAGGTCGAGCATCGTGTCGAGGTCGATGAAGGGTTCCGCGCCGGGACTGCCTTTGCCGACGAGGCCGGGCCACATGGCGTTGTGAAGTTTCGGGAAGTTATTGGCTGTGCTCATAAAATCGTTTGGAAACCGGGCGGCAGGCTAGCAGGAGATTTTTCCGACAGGCAAGCGTTTCTCAGTCGGCACGGCTGAAACTGAGGGGCAGTGGCGCAGATATGAAATTTGCCAATCTGCGTTACAGAGCGCTCCAGGGCGCAGCAACATGTCGCGCACGATTCCCCCTCACCCCTGCCCTCTCCCTCAGGGAGAGGGAGAACTTGTTGCCGTCGCGCAAAAAGACCAGCGGCTGAATCCTTCGGACACGCATCAAATCGTTCTGGACGACTGGTAGGGGAATTGCAGCGCAGAATTGCAGATTAGGAAATCTGCGCTACTACGGACTATCGCTCTCGCTTGTCGAAGAAATCCCCAAATGAAATGAAGTTTGAGCCTTCTGTGCCTTTTTGTGGCTTTAGAATCGGATGGCTCTAAAACTTGTTCCTCCGATACGCCCCCATGGCCGGCGCGTCGGGATTCACGTCCGGTCCGAAGTAGCGCAGCGTCACCAGCGGCTCGGTGTCACTCGTGTTCTCAAAGATGACGCCCGCCTTCGCACCGTCTTCCGTGCAAAAGTATTCGTCCTCGGTGAGTTCATGGAAACGAATCAGCTTCGGGGAACTGAGCGGCTGGCCGTTAATCGTGCCTTTGCCCTGCACACAGATCAGGCCGTAAGCGCCGTTGTCTTTAATCGTCGCCTTGGCGCCGGCATCAAGCGTGAGTTCCTTCGCCGTGAAGTATTGTTTGCCGTCCACCTTGCCGTAAACAATCCAGCGATCTACAAAACCTTCCTTGCGGGTGTCGGCGATGGGCACGGGCTCGAGGTAATGATTGTCTTTGAATTTCGGGTCCACGTTTTTGTTCCAGTCGAGCTGGTCCACGATGAAATCGATGTCGCGATGTTTGCTTTTGGGCATGTCTTTCACGAGCAAACTCCACGGCACGGCGCGGCCTTCGACGAGGTTCTGATACATGCCGAACACATCGCTGCCCCATTGCGGCTCGTAAGTGCAAAGGCTGCCCGGCGCGTGCAGAATGCACGGATCAATCAGCCAGCCCGACCCGACCTTGAGCCGATACGCCTTGGAGAGATCGAGAATCCCATTGTCGCCCTTGTTCCAATTCTCAATGCACTTGCGCACCTGCGCTTTCGTCGTGCCCGGTTCAAGGCCCATGAACGTGTAAGGAAAGTTGTTGCCGACGTTGTTATGCTGCGGCGGAAAATAATAACTCTCGGGTTTGCCTTCCTGGCCGACCAGCTTTGCCTGCGCGGCGCTCTGATGCATGTGATGCGGGATTGGCCCCATGTTGTCGAAGAACTTGGAATACACCGGCCACTTACCGTACTTCTTCCAAATCGCCTTGCCGATGAGCGTCGCGCCGCAATCTTCAACCGCCTTGCGCAAAGTGAATCGCTCATCGCCCACGACGCAGTAACTCAAGCCTTCATCCGGCACGCGACCTTCGTTGGCGGCTTCGGTGGTGGAGGCAAACCAGCGTTCATCAATGCCGCCCCGATTCAGGCCGTAAGCGTAGGTGTCGTCAGGATGCAGTTTGATGCGCAGGCCGGGTTGGAGGAATGAGCGCGGCACCCAGGCGGGTGCGAGCCGGAGCAAGCCCCCCGTTTGTGAGATTTCTGCTTCGACTTTGGATTTGGTGTTCCCCTTGAAAGTTCTCAGTTGCGTAACAGTGTTCATTTGCTGCCCGGGTTGTAGAGAGTTGGGCTGAAGATTTGAAGTCTTTTCTGGCATCGGCCTGGGTCTGAGCTTCGCTGAAGGGTCCGGCCAGGGCGAGAAGCGACTGGCCGGAACCGGCGGACGAATAACTACGGCCTGATTAAGAATCAGCAAGCAGTTGCGGCAATGTCACTTGACGCTGGTTCTCGTTGGACTCTTGGCAATTCACTGCCCGGCCATGAGTCAACCAACCTGAACGGAATGAAGTTCGCTTTGCGGGCCGTTTACCGGACCTGCTCCCCCCAACTGGGGCAGTAAGGATCCAAACGATCTGCAAACTGCCGCGCAATGCGATTTGACTGTGACGCGAATGAGTTTTTTTCGAAAAGGACAGGATCGGACGCTTCAGCTTGCCTCCCCGCATGATTGCGGAAGATACCCGCGCCGGAGTCGCCATCAATTACGCGATTCAAGATAGCGAATGGAAGCCGGTATCAGACCCGGAAATCAGCCAAGGGGTTCGGATTGCCAGGCGAACGAAACCCAGTTCTGAGTAGAGGCGCCAGCGGTCCTCAAAGCCCACTTGGTTGTTTTTCTGCTCCAGTGCTTCTGGGGTGGCAACCCCGTAGGAAGTTTCACCCACACTCATTAATGTTCCCATAAGCGTTCGCGCAGCGGACGTATTCTATATCTATGAAATCAAGAAACACAGGGTCCAAAACATCCCGTCACACTTCAAGGCGCAAAGGCTTGAGCCGAACGGCCAAGGTTGTCGGTGCAACCACCGTGGGCGCGCTCGCGGGCGGATTGGTCGGAACGGCTTTGGCCGGTCGCCGCGGCAAAACTTCTGCGCTCGGGAAGACGGCGCGTAAACTCAAGGGCTGGATGAAATCCACCGCCACCAGCCCGGCGGTCAAATCTTTGGTGAGAGGTGTCGCGCGGCATGCGGTTGCTCCCCAAATGAGCAGCGAGCGTCCCACCCGGAAGAGCCAAATGAAATCCACCACAAGGACGCGGAGCCAGACGGCAGGCAAAGCCAAAAAGAAATAAGCGAACACACCCAATTGTCCCCACGAATCCGCCGTTAGATATTAGCTGGTTACAATTTCCCCCGGGCCTTTTCCGCCGTTGACGAGGAATAAGGCGGCCATGCGCACGGCGATGCCGTTGGTGACCTGCTCCAGAATCAAAGAGCGGCCGCTGTCCGCGATGTCGCTGTCGATTTCCACGCCGCGGTTGACCGGGCCGGGATGCATGATGAGCGTGTCGGGCCTGGTCTTATCGAGTCGAGCCTTGTTGAGACCAAAGAGTTGCGTGTATTCGTTGATGCTGGGGAACATCGCCTTGCGCTGGCGTTCGTGCTGGATGCGCAGGAGGTGAATGATGTCCGCGTCGCGGAGGGCCTCATCCACGTCATGCGTGACGCGGCAGCCCATCGCCTCGAAGGTGCGCGGCACCAGCGTGGCCGGACCGCACAGGGTCACCTTCGCTCCCAGCCTGGTCAGCGCCCAGATGTTCGAGCGCGCCACGCGGCTGAAGAGGATGTCGCCGAGAATGGTGACGTTGAGTCCTTCAATCTTCCCTTTGCGCTCGCGGATCGTGAACGCGTCCAGCAACGCCTGCGTGGGATGTTCGTGCGCACCATCCCCGGCATTGATCACATGGGCGTCCAGGACGCGCGAGAGAAAATGAGGCGCGCCAGCCGCGCTGTGGCGAATGACGATGAAGTCGGCATTGAGGGCTTCAAGATTTTTAGCCGTGTCCTTCAGGGTCTCTCCCTTTTTCAATGAAGACGCCTCGGCGGTGAAGTTGATGATGTCAGCGGAAAGCCGTTGCTCGCACAGCTCGAAGCTGATGCGGGTGCGGGTGGATGGCTCGACGAACAAATTGACGACGGTGCGTCCGCGCAGAGCGGGAACTTTCTTGATGGCGCGCTCGCCCACGGCTTTGAAGGCGCGAGCCGTGTCCAGCACCGTGGTAATCTCCTCGGCCGTGAGCGATTCGATATCCAGCAGATGTTTGCGATTCCAGCTCATGAAGGTGACCGCCGCAAAAAGGCAATCCGGAAGCGCTCCCGATGGTTGTGACTTATGCGGCTTTTTGTGGCCATTTATTTCTTTTCCAGTAAGACTTCATCTTCCCGCCCCGCTTCACCGATGCGCACATGCACTTTTTCCTTCAACGTGGTAGGCTGGTTTTTGCCCACAAAGTCAGCCTTGATGGGCAGCTCCCGGTGACCGCGATCCACGAGCACGGCCAGTTGAATGCGCCTGGGTCGGCCAAAATCATTGAGGGCGTCCATGGCCGCACGGATGGTTCGTCCGCTGAACAGCACGTCGTCCACCAGCACCACGGTTTTGCCGGTTACGTCGAAGGGGATTTCCGTGGGGAAGATTTGTGGAGCGGCGCGTTGGTCGAGATCGTCCCGATGCATGCTTACGTCCAGGCTGCCGGCAGGGATCGTGACATTCACGATGCTGGAAAGGGCTTTGGCCAGGCGCTGGGCCAGCGGCACGCCCCCGCGTTGGATGCCGACCAGCACAATGTCCGAACTGACCTCATTGCGCTCGGCGATTTCGTGGGCAATCCGCGTCAGGGCCCGTTGGATGCCGAGTGAATTGAGAATGACAGTCGCTTCAGTCATGGGCGCGGGTCTCAGGGTCGGGGCGACAGCAAAATTCACCCGGGGAAGTACGATGCGCCTCAGGCAAGGCTCTCCGGATGGTTATTATGCAGGGTGAACCTGCCGCATCGGGCGGGTTCGCGAGTTGAGAAAGTTTGTTCATGGGTGCGCCTTGCCGGCCTCGCAGGACTGGCTTAAAGGTGCAAATCGTACTAGTGACCTGCCGGCTGCTGGGTCTGACGGGATTTTCGCCACTTGGACCGGTGTTTCACAATCCAGTCGGTCAGGGCGCGTTCGAAGCCGATGTCATGGCCGGCCTTTTCGGACTCAATCCACTTGTGTTTGAGAATCTCCTCGCGCTCTGCCTGGAACTCCCGATACAGCGAGGAGTTCTTGAGCAGGTCGCCGGGCGTCGGCTCTTTAGGGTCTTCCGCCATACTGTGAACGAATTTGAAGGACACTACGCCGGGCGCTGGGGTGTGACAATCCCAAAAATGTGGCATGAATTGGCCACAGGAAATTCCTGAGCCGCTTAAGTATTTCCTCACGCTCAATGCCGCGGGACCGATCCCGATGGTCCAGGCTCGCTTTCCGCAAGAACCGTGAAGGCGCATGATCAAGCTTCATCCCAGCCGCGTTCGCAGTGCTTCCGCCACTTTCAAGAAAGCCTTCCCGGCAGCTTTATCCGGCGCCGACACCACCACGGGCACACCGCGGTCACCGCCTTCGCGGATTTCGGTAAAGATGGGCACTTCGCCGAGGAAGGGGATCTTGAGTCGCTCGGCTTCCTTGCGTCCGCCGCCATGGCCAAAGATCTCGATGCGCGTTCCGTCTGGAGCGGTGAAGTAACTCATGTTCTCCACGATGCCAAGCAACGGCACGTTCACTTTCTCGAACATGCCGATGCCTTTACGCACGACGCCCAGGGATGCCTCCTGCGGTGTGGTTACGATGACGCCACCGTCCAGAGGCACGGTTTGGCAGAGGGTGAGTTGTGCGTCTCCCGTGCCCGGCGGCAGGTCCACCAGCAGGAAATCCAGTTCGCCCCAGTCCACGACGGTGATGAATTGCTGGATAGTCCGCTGAATCATCGGCCCGCGCCAGATGACCGGTTGATCGTCGTTCAAGAGAAAGCCCATGCTCATCAACTTCACGCCATGGCTCGAGGGCGGAATCATCTTCTCCTCCTCGGTCAGACCGGGTCGTTGATGGATGCCCATCATCAGGGGAATGCTCGGGCCGTAGATGTCGCAATCGAGCAGCCCCACGCGCACCCCCAGATGGCGGAGGCCGCAGGCGAGATTGACCGAAACGGTGGATTTGCCGACGCCACCTTTGCCACTGGCGACGGCGACCACGCGCTTGATGCCGGGCACGCGATTCTGGTTGGCCCAGGGATTTGGTCCGCCGGACGCTCCGGCCGTGGCCGCAGGTTGTTTGACTTCCACGCAGGCCAGCTTCACACCCGGCAACGCTTTCAACACCCGCTCGCTCTCGGCTTTAATCTGAGCGGCGGCTTCCGCGTTGGCGGAGGTGAGTTGCATCGAAACGCTGACGTCGCCTCCATGGGTCGCGACACTCTTGACGAGGCCGAACGAAACGATGTCGCGCGAATAGCCGGGATACTTCACGGCCCGCAGAGCTTCTTTGATCTGTTCTTCGGTGAACATGGTCCGATTGTGAAAAATAGTTATGCCTCGGAGGGGGCGCAAACCGAAAGTCGAGTCCAGGGTGCTTCATTTGCCGTCGAGGCGAAGTATTCAAGGCCGGTCGCTGGTCATCGGCTCGGTCTGCGTCAACAGGGCGGTCACTTCCGCCGGCGTGAGGGCGCGGGAGTAAAGTCGCACCGGCCCCATCTCTCCCGTGAAGCCGCAACGCAATGTGGCGTCGGCATGGCCGCCGATGAGCAGGGGGGACGAGTTGACGAGGCTGGCGGCCTGTCCGGTGGGATCGA
>DASUGI010000403.1:0-10075 GCA_036274115.1 Verrucomicrobiia bacterium | reverse complement strand
TCGAGAATTTCTTTCAGCGGGCCAAGCGGTACCGCCGCATCGGCACGCGTTACGAAAAACGCGATTTGTATTTCCTGAGCTTTGTTCAACTCGGCGCCATCTTGGATTGGCTCAAATAGCATTTTGAAAACACGACTTAGCTCCAGAGGATAAATGACTAAAAACCACAGATGTCACCGGGCGCAAACTTCCGTGCTGGCCTTTACCTTGATTGAGCTGCTCGTGGTGATTGCAATTATCGCGATTCTGGCCGCACTGTTGTTGCCAGCGCTGTCCAAGGCGAAGGAAAAAGCCAAGCGTGCCACCTGCGCCAGTAATCTGAGGCAAATTGGGATCGGGATGACAGTATATGCAATCGATGCCAATGACAGGGTAGTGGAGGCGCGGCATGGTGCCGGGACATCGGTGTTTGTACAACTTGCTCTCAATCCACCCGAGCAGGCTTTGGCAGCGACGGTGGGATTGAACGTCAATTCCAACGGTCCCTCGATTTGGCGGTGCGCGTCCCTCGGGAATACGCTTCCGTTCTATGATGCCTACTGGGATCAGTGGTCGATCGGGTATCAGTATTACGGCGGCATTACCAATTGGGTCAACCCGGCTTTTCAGATGGGCATTCCGGCCTACAGCCCGGTTAAACTCGCTCAATCCCGGCCCAATTGGCTTTTGGCTGCGGACGTAATGAGCCTTTCCGAAAACAGTTGGGCCTGGTGGAATCCGGAAAAAATTGTTCCTCATAAGCGACCCGGCACCGCCTACCCTGATGGCGGCCAGCACCTGAAGGCGGATGGATCGGTATCCTGGATAAAAATCGAAAAAGCGCGTTTTCTTTCAACCTGGGGCGGGGGAGGGACGCGCGACAATTTCGCGTATCAGGAAGATATTCCACCCGCCATGCAACCCTTCATGGAGGCCAAGACCATGAAGCCTCCACTTAAGTAGCCACGTGGTTGTGAAACGAAGGTTGGTGGCATTACCTGGCGTTTGTTACGTGGGGTTCGGATCGCAGCATCAAACGTCGTATCTCACGGGTGACGGCGGCCGAACCGGCGACCCCTGAGTTGGCGGCAATTTATTTCGCGGCTTCTTAATCTTAATCTCAGTCCAGTCGGGGAGAGATTAAGAAAAAGATTAAGAGTAAGGTTAAGAACCGGAGACTCCGACCGCCGCGGGTTTCTTCGAAATGCGCAGCTTGATATCGAGTCCGCAACCGACCTTGAGTTTGCGCGATGCGGAAGTCTGGGCTTCGGAATTCATCAAATTTGCGGCGATACTGTCAACAGAGCGCTGGGCAGCGTCAAGCCGCTATCTGAAATACGCGTCGTAAAGGAGCTTTCCGGTAATCGCCAGCACCACCGAGATAAAGACCGGTCGAATGAACTTTGTTCCTCGTTGCATGACCATGCGACTGCCGATCTGGGCGCCAATCAACTGGCCGATTCCCATCACCGTTCCCGCGAAATAGTTGATCTTGCCGGCCAGAGCAAAAACGAGCAGCGAGCACAAGTTGCTGGAGAAGTTCAGTACTTTCGTGTGCGCGGTGGCCCGGGTCAGATTGAACCCGAGCATGAGGACAAAGGCCATCGTCCAGAACGTTCCGGTGCCCGGGCCAAAGAAGCCGTCGTAAAATCCCAAAAGCAAACCAAACACGACGTCGAATCGTCCCCGGGCGATCTGCGGCTTGGTGTCGGTCTCACCAAGCTTGGGATTGCGCAATGAGTAAACGGCCACCGCAATCAGCAACAACGGGATGATGACCTTCAGGGTGTTCGGCCCAATCTGTCGCACGCCCCATGTGCCAATCGCTGAGCCAATGAAAGTGAAGATGAAGGCCCGCCAGCATTCGATCAGTTGAACGGCGCCGGCGCGCGTGTAGTGAGTGGCGGCGCTTGCCGAGCCGAACGTCGCCTGAAGTTTGTTTGTGCCCAGGGCCTGTTGAGGATCGCCACCCAGGCTCAACATCACCGGCAGCGTGATGAGTCCGCCGCCGCCCGCAATCGAATCCACAAACCCCGCCACCAAACCAGTGCCAAAGAGCAAAGGGATTTCCCAGTACTCTCCCGGATTGCTGACGCCCAGTATCACCGACGCCCTATTCCAGAGCTTTGGCTCGAACGTTGCGAAACTCGACTTTCATTGTGAGCCCCGGATGAATCTGCAATCCAATCGGAGCGGCACCGGAGTAATTGGCGTCCTTGAACTGGCTGACTTGCTCGCCGTTGAGCCAGACGGTGAACGTGTCGCCTTTTGCCTCAATGCGAAACTTGTTCCACTCGCCTTGCTTGAACAGCTTTTCGATGTTCTTTGCCTGACCTGCATCCGGATAACCTGCCTTCGGTTGGAATGAAGTTTTGTTGACGTAGAACGAACCCGTCATGTCGCGCTTGAGACTGCGCGAAACTCCGAACTGCACCTGCAACTCCGGTTCGCGCAACATCACGCCGCTGTCGATTTCGCCGGTCCAGCGCACCTCCAGTTCGAGCACGAAATCCTTGTAAGATTGCTCGGTGCGCAAGAGGTGGCCCCTGAGCTTTTCGTCATTCTCACCGACCAGCACACCGTCGACGACTTTCCAGAATGGATTCGGTTCGGGCACCTTCCAGCCCGTGAGATCCTTGCCGTTGAAGATGGGCAGCAGATTGGAGTTCGACGGCTGTGCGATTACGGTAACGGCCGCCATCAGGAGAAGAGACAGGCTGAGAGATGAGAGAACATCGAACCTTGAACGTCGAACGTTCAACCTTGAAGGGCCGACCTCACCATGCACCTTCAACGTTCGATGTTCGATGTTGGATGTTCGATGTTTTGGATTCCGGAAGAGGGTCTTCATGGTTGGGATTCGTTGCACAGGACAAACATTAAGATGGCCGAGGCCGTTCCGTCCATCGTTGGTTCGTTGGAAGAATAGTCCTTCACGTCATCGTGATACACCGCGATGCCCTGAAAGGCTCCGAGCGGGTCCGGCTCCGTGATGCTCACTCCTTTGAGCGATTTGAAAATGCGCTCATACACCGGGCCATCCACCAGACCGCCGCGCACCGGACGTTTCAGCAGTTGTGTCGTCATCAAATGCACGTCCGTCGGATACTCGCTGCCAATCTCCGTGAACATCGTTGTGCCCCAGGGATTACGGCCCAGCAGCCAGTCGCGTTGCTTCGCGGTGAACTCACGATAACGCGTATCATCGGTCATGCGCTCGTAAAGCAAGCCCTGGGTAACGAGCGCGACAAGCAAATTGTTTGAACACCAGATAAACGGGACGCCCACGCGATAAGGGTTCTTCTCTCCGGCCGCGACACAACGCTCGAGACCACTCCGGTAATAGCCAGCCAACGTTCGCTTGAAGTCCGCATCGACCAGGTCGTCAAGCCGGAAATGCCCGAGGTTCATGAACGGGTAATACTGGTAATGGCCGGTCTGTTCCTTGCCCATCCAACCTTCATCGGCAGCCAGTTTTGCGTAACGCTTTGCGTCATCCAGGAAACGCTTCTCGCGAGTGGCACGATAGAGTTCCGCCGCGCCCCATTCCATGTCGTCCGCCCACGTGGTTTCCTCATAGCGATAGGGCGCTTTGTAGGAATTGCCCTGCTGCACGCCTTCCTTCCTGCGACCGAGTTCGTAAACCTCCTTGCCCGCCTTCAAACATTGTTCCGCAAACACGCGTTGAGTCGGGTCGTCCTTCCAAATCAGATATGCCAGCGCCATTGCGGCAGCATAACGACCAGCGAGATTCGCCACGCCAGTGGAAGCACTCTTGTATTGCTGCAACCCCTGGGGTTGTCCGTCCGCAAAGTAAACGGGGCGCGCGCCACCTTTGCCCCACCCGTAATCCACCGTTTCATTCTGGGGCAACCGCCAGCCCGCGTGGTCGCGATCATCGGCCACCTGATGGTAGAGTTGATCCGGCGCGGGATGAAGCTTGAGCATCCAGTCCAAACCCCAACGCGCTTCGTCAAGAATGTCCGGAATGCCATTGGTGCCCGGCTGGCCTAACGCATTCACTTGATCCACGGCGTGTGCCGGAGAGGTCATGGCTCGGAGCTTCTCCGAGTAACTTGGCTTTGTTCCCAGCTCATATGCCAACAACATCTGCGCGGTGGCGTTGCCTGAAGTCAGCAAATACTTCAGCAAATCCCCCGCGTCGTGCCAGCCACCCCGGGCATCGAGAGGCGCACCGTTGGTTTGCGGGCCAAACACGGTGCGACCATCGAACGGGTGGCAATTCGTTCCCAGCCAGGGATTGTAACCGCAACGCTGCTGTCGCATGAACTCCAGTAAATCGGCGGCCCATTTTCCATAAGGACGCTCCCCAATCTGCAAAGACAACGACTTCGCATTCCCAATCTTCAAGACGTAGCGACCCGGCGTATAAAGTGTCGTGAAATCCAATTCGGCGTGGTACGCGAACTGTCCCCACGCTGCATTCGTGAGCGGCCTGGCTTTGCCCTGGAAGAACACTTTGCCTTCGTTGCTTTCCGCCACCAGCGTGAAGTCCGTGGACAAAGGCGCCTTCGAGAACGCGACCCCAACTTTGCTCTCGTTGATCCAGTAACCGCCCTGGCTCGCGCGAATAAAAATGTCTTCGCCAGACGTCACCGTGCCGGGTCCGAGGCAAGCCGGGAGCAGGATTGCGAACCACAACCCGTTTCGGGCGCGCTGACGTTTACCTGTTGCTTGGTTGGAAGTAGCCATTTCTCTCTTCCCGTTGTGGTTCGAGCAGTTCATCCACACCCACGAACCGATAGCCTTTGTCGGCGAGCCTATCGAGCAATTCGCCCAAGCGCGAATGGAACTTGTCCGCGCGACCCGGGCCGCTCCCGATATGCAGGAGCAACAGGAAACCGTTCAACCCGTGCGGGTCTTCGCGCTCCCGTTTGAGAATGCTCTCAAAGATTGCCTGCGAAGAGACAAAATTCTTGTCCGCTTCGCCGGTGTAATCCGCATTCGAACGCGTGCCGGGCGTGAAGTTGATCAAGGTCCAGCGGAACTTGCGCGTCCAGTCTGCGATTTCATGGTTGTAGTGCTCGTACGCGGGGAGGAAATAACGGCCGGGGCGCCGGGCAGGCCCAATCGCACTCGGAATGAGCCTCACGTTGGCGAAGAGATCGATGGTGAACTGTTCTTCGGTCACCAGGGTGTTCCGCGGGTTCTCCCACGAACAGTAAAGAAGATGTTTGTCCGAGTGTGGCCCAAGATAATGGCCTTCATCCAGGATGCGGGTCACCAAGGCAGCAAACTTCGGATTGCGCAGAAAATCACCCGTCAGGAAGAACGAACCCTTCGCGCCATGCTTCCTCAATTCATCCAGAATCACGGCGCCACCTTCGGCAAATTCGTGCCCCGTGAAAACGAACGACAGCCGTCTCTCATCCTTCGGACCCCGGATGATGCTACCCTCACGCATCTCGCATTGCACTCGCACCATGGAACGAGCGATGCCGCGACGGGGTGATTCTTCCATCATTGCCGGCAAGGAGCGCAACGCTGGAAGAGCGGATTCTGCATCCGCACCAAACGCGCCCAGGGCTGTCGCGGCGGAACGCACGACCAGCACGTTCGTATCCATGAGCGCCTGAGTGAGTGCCGGCACGGCGAGCTGCGGATTTCGGCCAATCCACCCCAAAGCGCGCGCGGCCTCAAACCGCAGATTCTCGTTTTCGCTGGAGTCGTTCAGGGTTGCGGACAGGACCGGAACCGCATCGCGCGCCGCTCCACGCAATGAACCCAGACTGACCACCGCCGCCGGCCGCAGCATGGGGTCGCCATTCGTCACCGTGTGAACCAATACCGGAACACACTCGGGCGCGCCGACCCGCACCAACGCCGCAAACGCCGCGTCCGCGATGTCCGGATTGGCATTCGTGATCATCGCCGCGAGTTCCGGGATTAGCGGACGCGCCGCCGGGCCGAGAACCTGCAAGGCCAGCAGTGAACGTTGTTGATCCCGCACCACCAGTCGATGGCTGAAATCCTTGTTCAGCACTTCTCGAAACCAGTCGATCGTTTGCGTCTTCCATTGCGGGTCGCTCGTTCGCAACGGGCCAATCAACCACGGCAACGTATTGGTTCCCATCTGCCGCAGCGCACGCGCGGACGCCTGCCACTCGGCTGACTCGATATCCTGAGCGGACTCCAATTGCCGCAGCCAGAGGCTCAGCTTGCGCCCGTCGAATTGAGGTTCTCGCGAATGGAAAACAAACCAGGCCGCCAATGCCAGCATTGCCGCTCCTGCGGTAACGAAGGCAACGCGACGGCGCTTGTTCATCCTCAACTGATTGTCATCGTCTCACGCCACTCGGCGAGGACAAAGTTGGACACAAAAATGTCTGGCCCGCCGGCAGCGAGCGTTGCACAACATGGAATCTTTCATGGATAAAAGTCTGGTGGCCTTGCTTTGTTTGAAGTTTTTGACTGAATATTTCTTCAACCATCCGTCAATTACTTGCAGCCATGAAGCCCAAATACTCCACCCGTCGCGATTTTATCAAAACCTCTGCCGTGACCGCCGCCAGCGTGCCGTTTTGGGGCGCTCTGTTACCGGGTGCCCGAGCCGCTGATTCCGACAAGAAACTCGGCTACGCCCTGGTTGGCCTGGGCAATCTGAGCACGAACCAGATCGCGCCGGCGCTGCAAAAGACGAAGCACTGCCGCCTCGCCGCCATTGTCACCGGCACACCAGAGAAGGCTGAGAAATGGAAGGCCAAATACAATCTGCCTGACAAATCCATCTACAACTACGACACGATGGAGAGAATGGCGGACAATCCGGACATCGACGTCGTCTATGTCGTCACGCCCAACGCGCTGCATGCTGAGCACACCGTCAAAGCGGCGAAGGCAGGCAAGCACGTGCTCTGCGAAAAACCAATGGACGTTTCCACCGAGAAATGCCAGACGATGATCGCCGAGTGCAAGAAAGCGGGAAAGCAACTCGCGATCGGCTATCGTTGTCAGTTTGAGCCGCACCACTTGGAATGTGTCCGCCTTGCGCGAGAGAAGGTCTTCGGTAACGTCCGCATTATGGAGGCGGGTTTCGGATTTCCGATTGGCGATCCCAATCAGTGGCGGCTTAAACACGCGCTGGCCGGCGGTGGCGCGCTCATGGATGTGGGCATCTATGCGCTGCAAGCCACGCGCATGATCACTGGCGAAGAACCCATTCTGGTTTCCGCGCAGGAAACCAAGACCGATCCGGTGAAGTTCAAGGAAGTGGATGAATCCATGACGTGGGAACTCAAGTTTCCCAGCGGCGCCATCGCGTATTCCAGCACCACCTACAAAGTCGGCGGCATTAATCGGTTCACTGCGTACGCGGATCGCGGCTGGTTTGGAATGGACCCGGCCTACAGCTACAACAACAATCGTGGTCGGCGCAACGACGGCAAGGAACTGAAGTTCGAGTCAATTGATCAATTCGCCGCCGAGATGGACGATTTCGCCCAATGCATCCTGAACAACAAGCCTACGAAAGTTCCCGGCGAAGAAGGCCTTCGCGATGTGAAGATTTTGATGGCGATCTACGAAGCGGCGCGGACGGGGAAATCCGTGAAGCTCGGATAGCCCAATCTTATCTTATTCCTAACTGTTCTGCGGCTTCTGGATCAATCTGCCTAAGCGCATTCGTTACAAGAGTCTGGTATCCGCGGTCATCCGCCAGAAATGGAAGTAAGTCGTCCCAGGCTGGTTTTGCCTCAGGCCCAAAATTGTAAAGCCCAACCAATGCGGTGAATACCATTCTATCGTCGTCGCTTGTTAACGCCGCTCTAAAAATCGGAACGCAAAGAGTCGGATTGCTACGAATAAATCGAAGCGATTCTGTGATTCGCAATTTGATGCCATTGTCGGCAGTCGTTTCAAACGTGTGAGCTAACCGGGGAACGATTGGCGCGCCGTTTGTGTGCAAAAATCCAGCCACGTCCACGTAGAATTGCCAATTCCTATTCGTGGGATTGAGGAGTTGATCAACCCACGCGTCCAACGAATCCGCTCCGAGGAGAACAAGAGCCGCGACTGCCATCCTTTGAGCCTCCCAGTCACCGTAACTGCTTCCAGAAATTGAAGCGGTGATGCGCAGTGCTGGTATAGCCGGCTGCGCCCGTGAGCCGAGTTTCGACAAGGTGAGTGCCGCGGCGGCCCGGTAGTCTGGGCGAATTTCGGGAGCGACGGGTTGACGCACGATGCGAAACATTAAGCCATCAACTTTGGTTTGCATTGATGTTGGACTCCAATCCAACTCATGAATCAACCAGCGAACGCATCGCTCATCCATTTCGGCAACGGCAGCCCGATACTCGTCCGAATTCTTGTCTTCAAGCTGCATCCACTCAGAGAGTGAGAGTCCGCGAACCACTGGTTCGTTGCGGGATTTGACTGCCAGCCGGACAAGTAATACAAGCGCCACCAGAATCACCGCTGCCAAACCAAGACGCTTGCCGGCCCGACTCATATTGATTTCATCACCTTGGCGGCTGCGTTTACGGTCGGCTCGATGTCTACCTCGCGGTGTGCCAGCGAGATGAACCCCGCCTCGAATTGCGACGGAGCGAGATACACACCGGCATCCAGCATGCCGTGAAAAAACTTCTTGAACCGCTCCCGGTCGGATTTCATGGCGTCAGCCAGATTCCAAACGGGTTCGCTGGTGAAGTAGCCGCAGAACATCGAGCCACAACGGTTGAACGTGACCGGAATGTTTGCCGACTTGGCCGCCTCGCGCATTCCGGCTTCGAGCGTCGCGCCGAGTTGTTCGAGCCGGACGTACGCGCCCGCGGGGGAGAAAGGGGGAAAGGGAGAAAGGGAGATGCTGCTCGCGGATGCTGTCTTCTCCTCTGCCCCCTTTCCCCTTTTCTCCCTTTCGGCCCCGACTTCAGAATAAGCCTCCTCACGTCGGCTGCTACAAAGGGCTTCCAGGTTCGCAATCCCCGCTGCCATCGCGAGCGGATTACCGCTAAGTGTGCCCGCCTGATACACCGGTCCGAGCGGCGCGAGATAATCCATAATCTCAGCCCGCCCGCCGAACGCGCCCACCGGCAGCCCGCCGCCGATGATTTTGCCGAATGTCGAAAGGTCTGGTGTGATGCCGAACCTTTCCTGCGCTCCACCAGGTGCAAGCCGGAAACCGGTCATCACTTCATCAAAGATGAGCAATGCTCCGTTTGCTTTGGTGATCTCACGCAGGAATTCGAGCCAGCCAGGTTTGGGAATGAACAGCCCGGCGTTGCCGGCCACGGGCTCGACGATGATGCAGGCAATCTCGTTCTGGTTCGCCGCAAACGCGGCTTTGAGCGGTTCGGTTTCGTTGTAGGGCAACACGATGGTGTGCTTTGCAAAATCAGCAGGCACACCGGCACTGTCTGGATTTCCAAACGTGAGCGCGCCGGAACCTGCTTTGACAAGCAGCGAATCCCCGTGGCCGTGATAGCAACCATCAAACTTGATAATTTTGTCGCGCCTGGTAAACCCGCGCGCCAGCCGGATCGCGCTCATGCAGGCTTCCGTGCCCGAGTTTGTCATGCGCACCTTCTGGACGCTGGGCACGAGCGCGCAGATCATCTTCGCCATCGTAACCTCGGCAGGATTCGGAATCCCAAAGCTGGTGCTGTGATCGGCGGCCGCCTTGACCGCAGAAATGATTTTCGGGTGTGCGTGCCCGAGAATGGCCGGCCCCCACGTGCCGACATAATCAATGTATTCATTGCCATCCACGTCCCACACGCGGCAGCCGCTGGCCTTGTTGACAAAAAAGGGTTTCCCGCCCACCGCCCGAAACGCCCGCACGGGAGAATTGACACCACCCGGAATGTAATTGAGCGCATCGGCAAACAGCGCATCGGATTTGGCCCGTGATATCATGGCGGCAGGGTAGCGGGAATCGCGGAAGCGTTGAAACAAGGAAAATCAGGACTAAAGACGGACAAATTTCTGTCAAGCAGGATGCTAACGCATCTGACGCGCGCGGTAGAAGCGTTGCAGATCTCGTGGTGCGGCATCAGTGGTCCAGATCACGCCGTCCGCATTGAACAAATTGGTCCAAGCCTCCCAATTCAAAAGATTCGTGGAGACTTCAATCTCATAG
>DASUGI010000402.1:0-59398 GCA_036274115.1 Verrucomicrobiia bacterium | reverse complement strand
GGCGACGACGTTCCCGCCGTCGCTCGACCCGGCGTTTCCGCGCTCCCGGAACACGGTGGGAGATATCCTGGTGGAAACGCCCCGCGGCGACATCATCGCGAGTTCCGGCGGTATCGTGCAGATTCCGCTCAACGGTGTCGGCGACAGCCTGGGCACGGTCACCTTGCGTGCGGGAACCAAGGACGCCAACGGTAATGTGATTTACGTGGGCAACATTGATGCGAGCGGCTCCGGCGTCATTGGCAGCACGGTGAAGCTCGAAGCCAGCGGCGATATCAAAGGACTCGTCTTTGCCCGCGACAATCTCGACATCGATGCGAATCAGAATGTGAACGTGACCGCGCTTGCGGGCGGCAATGCCAGTGTAAGCGCGGGCGATACCATTTCCGGAACGATCATTGGCGTCGGCAGCGTCAATGCCAGCGGCACGAGCGTTGATGCTTCGTTGCTCTCGCAAAATGTGACCGCCAGCGGCGACGTGACTTCGCAACAAGTGGGTTTTGGACAGGCCAATGCCGCCGCCGCAACCAGCCAGGGTTTACAGGCCGACAACTCGGCTGAGGCTGCCGCGTCTGGCGAGAAAAAGGAAGAGGACGAAGAATTGAAAAAGAACGTTCCTCTGCCGCGGTTGGCCAAGACCGTCGGACGCGTCACCGTGATTCTTCCGTCCTCCATCAATTAATCCATTTATGACAACACTCCCTATCACTCCCATGTTCGCCTCCGGCGCGCTGCAATTCGCGTTCGAGAAAGCCACGCTGGAAGGCAAGATCACCATCGGCGCGCTCATCATCGTGTCGCTGTTCAGTTGGTCGGTCATCATCACGAAGATCATCCAACTCTGGCGCGCGAACCGCGCTTCAAAAAAATTCTTTGAGGCTTATCACGCGACGCGCGACCCGATGGAACTGCACCGGAAAGGCGAGACGTTTGATGGCGCTCCGGCCTACGAACTTTATTATGCCGGTCAAAAGGAACTGGAGTTTCAGCTCGCAAAATTTCCGGTGGTCGTCAAGGGCGAGACGAAAGTGACGCAGGGTGGATTTGACTCGGTGCGCGTGGCGCTGGAAGAAGCGGCGATGCACGAAGCGCTGGCGCTGGAGAAGGGGATGATCGTGCTTTCAACCGCAGTGGCGGGCGGACCGTTCATCGGTTTGCTGGGCACGGTTTGGGGCGTGATGGAAACGTTTTCCGGGATCGCGAAAGCCAATTCGGCGAGTTTGACCGCCATGGCGCCGGGTGTTGCGGGAGCATTGATCGCAACGGTTATCGGGCTGCTCGTCGCGATTCCGGCGATGTTCGCTTATAACTTCATGGTCACGCGGATTCGCGCGTTTACGCAGGAGCTGGACGCGTTCGCCATCCGGTTCGCCACGCAGATTGAACACACTTACGTGGATGCACGGCCGATTGGCGAGGAAGTTTCCGAAGCGATCACGCGGGCCATTCGCAAGGAGGGCCACGACTCCAACACATTCATTCAGGCGGCGCACCTATGAGGAAGTGTTCCAGGAGCGTGCATCAATCGTTGTCGGAGTTGAACATCACGCCGTTGCTCGACCTCGCGTTTGTGCTGCTCGTGATTTTCATCATCACAACGACGCCGATGGTGAACGATCTCGACTTGAACTTGCCGACCGCGTCGAAGAAGCAGAAGGATTCACCGCCCAAGTCCAATTATGTCACGGTGGATTCGGCCGGGATGATTCACCTGAACAAGAAACCGGTCACGCTGGACGGGTTGCTGTCGGAACTCATCCAGTTGCGCGTGGACGATCCGGACTTGAGCGTCATCGTGCGCGGTGACGGTAAAACGAAGTATCGGCATATCGTAGCCGTGATGGATGCATTGCAGCAGGCGAACGTGGTGAAGGTGGATCTGGCCACTGAACCCAACGGCAGGAATTGAACTGACATGGCTGATCGTCGAAAAGAAAAGCGGGCGTCGCGATTAAGTGTCGCGATTTCAGTGGTGTTTCACGCCGTCCTGATCGGCGGGCTGGCTTTCATCGCCGCGCGTGAAGGAATTCTGGGCAAGGACCTCAAGAAGATTGCGGTGACGATGGTGCCGAAGGAAAAGCCTCCAGAGGAGAAGCCCAAGGAAAAAGAGCCGGAACCGAAACCGAAAATTGAAGAGCCGAAGGTGGAAGAACCCAAACCCATTGACACCGTGCCGCAAATCGCAAAGCCAGTTGATCTGCCGCCGCCCGCCGTTACCACAGTTGCAGCTCCAGCGGCCGCCCCTGCGGCGGCGGCGTTGCCGGCTTTTGATTTTGAGGGTGGCAAAGCGGTGGAGACGGCTTCCGATCCGCATGTGATTTACAAAGGTTATGTGGAATACACGTTGCGCTCGCGTTGGAATCGTCCGCAGAACGTGGATGATGAAAAGTTTGTGGCTGAGGTGGAACTGAACGTGGACGCGGAAGGCCGCATTCAGGGCACGACCTGGAAAAAGGGATCGGGGCATACCGCGTGGGACGCGTCGGTGAAGCAAGCCATTGCGGCGACCGGCAACATTGGCCGTCTACCGCCGAAAGGTTTCCCGTCGCAAGTGCTCGTCCGGTTCGATGTGTTGGCCGTTCAGGAGGTGGGGATCGAATGAAACCCAAACGCACATTCCGCAAAGTCGCTCGCGAAGGTCACGGATCATTGAACGAATTGAACATCACGCCGCTGCTGGATTTGGTTTTCGTGCTGCTCGTGATTTTCATTATCACCACGCCGCAGTTGATGAACAGTCTCGAGATTAATCTGCCCTCAGGCAAACCACCGCCGCCCAAGCCCGACGCCCCAAAGCCCAGGATCAATCGAATCGTTGTGGACGACAAAGGGCAGGCGTTCCTGAATCAGGAGCCGTTCACGATTGCGGGATTGAAAACAAAATTGCAGCAGATGAAGGCGGACGACCCTGAACTGGGCGTGGTTGTCGAGGGTTCGGAGGATGTGGATTATCAAAACATGATCAACGTGCTGGATGTGCTTCACCAGTTGGACATCACCAAGGTGGGTCTCGCGACCGAAGCGGCCCGGTAAGTTGAAAAATATTCAAGTCACAGCCTTGTGGCCCGCTGCCTGCTAATCCACAAGCCACAACTCATGGCTCAGGAATCGCGTTATTACTGGCTCACCTATCCGACCAAACGCGTCACGCGGCCGGTCATCGGTGAGATGAAGAAGAAGTTCGCGCTCACCACGCGCATCCGTAGTGCCACCATCACGGAGGAGTTCGGGCAAATCGCCCTCGAATTGACGGGTGAACAAAAGGTCATCGGAGCGGCGGTCCGGTGGTTTCGGCGGCAGGGGATTCAGGTGGATCACCTCGCGCTTGGCGGCACCTGAATTCGTTTGCTGGATGCCTCAAGGAGAATGAGCCTTGGGCTCTTTGCCTTTGAATCGCATCATTGTTTTAGCCGGAAGAATCTTTGAGCCTCCGAGGGTTCAATGGTCACGGGACTTTCGGATTGAGGAATGTCCTGGAATGGTCCGGCCACGTTCGTGGCCGTCTGAAGTATGGCCGACCCATCCCAGCGGAGGACCAACAGGCCATTCTCCAACGTTGGCTGCAACGGTGGCGCGACCACTTGCACCAGCGCCTCCTGACTGTAGAGCGAACCATCCGCGGTGCTGACCAGCACCCGGTACCGGCCCACTGCCGTTCGCTGGATGGAGGGCAGTACCAGTTGACTCGCCACCTCACCCACCAGATTGGTCCGCTCCCGTTGCCATTGATACCTGAATGGTCCGACACCACTTGCAACTACGGACAATATGAGATCGCTATTCTCGACGACGTTGGTGCTCCGCGGCGGAAACACGATTACCGGGAACGCAGGTTGATAAGCGAAGGTCAATGCGTCGACCATTCCGAATCCGCCAGCGTTGGGGAAGATATCGTAAACGACAACTGAATTCGCCGTGCCACTGTTCAGATTGAAGATGCCGAGAGAATTCCAGCCGGTAAAGTTGCCGGGCAGGACGGCACTGGAACCTTGCGCGTGATTGACCAAATGCAGGGCGGGAGTCAATGGCGGCTGCGAGGAGAAGAAGTAGCGGCTGGAGATACGGTAATTGCCACTGCGCACGAGGTTGGGGACAAACTGCACCTGCTTCGATCCGGTTCCCGGTGGTGTGAAGAGAAAGTTTGTGCCGATCTGGTTCGCCTGCGTGCTGCTTAGCCACGAGCCCGTAACCAGCGCAGCGGAATTATCCATCACCACATCGGCAATCCCAAGTGTGAGCATCGCTTCGGTGCTGGTCGCAGCGCCGAGTCCGTTGGAAACGTGGACGAAATAGAATCCGGCATGGTCCAGTGTTGTAACGGGAATGTTCAGGACGGCCTGCGTCGCTCCCGCGATCGCCGTCCCATTGTGGAACCACTGGTATTGCACGGGCGGCGCGCCGACGATTTCCACCCCGAATGCAGCAGGGCTGCCCTGCAGGACCGAGGCGTTGGTTGGTTGGCGCAGGACATAGGGCGCGTCACTGGAAACAAACAGGGTCACGGTCCGACTGGGAATCGAACCGGTATCATCGCTCACGATCACTGAGTATTGGCCGCCCTGGTAGGGCTGCAAGGAGTTCAGGGTCAGCGCCGCATTGGTCGCCCCTGGCAGATTGGTGCCGTTGAAACGCCATTGATAGCGCAACGACATGCGGCTGACGGCTTCGACATTGAAGGTGACACCCGCGCCCGCCGCGCCAATGGCATCCTGAGGTTGGCGGGTGATGGTGGGACCGCCAACGACCGCGGCATTGAAGAAGTAACCCGCCGACACTGCCAACACATTGGACAATCCGGACGGAGGGTTGAAAATGCCACCGCGATTCGTCCCCCAAACCGCCACGGTCCCGTTGGTCAGGAGTCCAATTTCATGTGTCTCGATGTACGTCGTGCTGCCTTGCGTGAAGGGAACCGTATAACTGTCGGCATCGACGATTCCCGGTGGCCCTTCGACGGCGCCGCCACTGATCCATTCCCAACCCACGACACGCCGGTCCGCCCGAAGGCCGAGGATTCGCGCCCGACCCATGACTCGAACGATGTTGCTGAGGCCGGGCGGTGGGAAATAGCCGTTGCCCCAGCTTTGAACCGTGCCGTCGGTCTTCAAGGCCACGCTGGCATTGTGGTTGGCGGTGAGGCTCTTGACATTGGTTAAACCCGCAGGTGGCGAAGCCTGACCGTAAGCATCGTAGCCCCAACCGGAAACCGTTCCGTCCGACCGGAGGGCGAGGTTGTGAAGCCCTCCTGCGGCGATGGCGACAGCGTTGGTCAGGTCCACGGGCACATTGGTTGAATCCCAGAAATTCTGTCCCCACGCAAACACGCGACCATCACTTCGCAACGCCAGGCTTTCCTTTGAACCAGCTGCGACCGCAATGACATTGGATAGTCCCGGCGGCACGGTTGCCTGACCGAAGTCGTTCAGTCCCCAGGCGCTGATGGTCCCGTCCACGCGTAATGCCAATACGTGCTCGGAGGCAGAAACCGCGACCGCATTCGTCAGGTCCGGGGGAACTTGCCTGGCAAGAATGTTGGTTCCCCAAATGATCACATTAGGTGAAACGCGCAGAGTCAATTGGGCGGGGGCACTGGTGACGCTGCCAAAGGCATTGTTGGCGACGACCTGGTAATCGCCCGCATCGGTGACATCAACATTGGTGAGGGACAGTGAATTCGACGTCGCGCCCGGCTTGGGTAGACCATTGAAATACCATTGATAGGTGATCGGGCTCGCGCCGATGGCCTGCGAATCCATTCGAACGGTTGTTCCGAAATAAGCCGTCTGGTTGGTGGGAGCCGAGACAAAATTCGGAGCGGCTTCCACGACCGTCAAAGTGGCCCCCTGGCTGGTGACGCCTCCAACCAGATTGGTCACGCGGCAGGAATAAACGCCTGCCTGGTTGGTGGTGAGATTGGACAGGCTCAGCGCGGTGTTCGTTGCGCCGGGCAACGGAACGCCGTTAAGGCGCCATTGATAAGACAGCGGCGCACTGCCGCCCGCGACCACGCTGAAGAATGCGCTCTCACCAACCGCCCGAATTTGGGAAGCGGGTTGGGACACAAAGGAGGGCGCGGTCAGGACGGTGAGAACCGCAGGTTGGCTCGTAATGGCTCCAAAGACATTGCTCACGATCACATGGTATGGACCAGCCCTGCTTGTCGTTGCTGCATTGACCGTGTAAGTCGAATTGGTAGCTCCGAGGATGTTGGTGTTGTATAGCTGCCATTGATAAGAAAGGGGCGCGAAACCAGATGCGAGCACTTGGAACGTCTTGCTTCCACCAGACACAATGGTAGCCCCGTCCGGTTGCGCCAGAATCTCCGGTGGTAATCCCAACCAAAGCATGGCGTCCGCCGTGACAATTCCTTCGTGGTTTGACACGATTACCGAATACAAGCCTTCCGTCTCGGCCGTGGCGGTGATGCTTAAGCTGCTTTGGTTGGCCCCCGGAATAACGCCTCCGTTGTGAAGCCATTGGTAATGGAGCGGAGCCGCTCCTTCTGCGACGACTACGAAGTCGTCACTCTGGCCGGGTGGCACATTCAAGTCAGTTGGGGGAACAACAATCACGGGTCCGCGCTGTAACGCCAGGCAATGAGTGGCACCGGCGGCAATGGCCACCACGTTGGAAAGTCCTGGTGGCAGCAGGTTCTGCCCGTTGTTGTTCGCACCCCAGACAACCACCTGACCGTTGGACCGCAGTGCCATGCTGAAAGACTGGCCCGCTGCAATCGAAACGACGTTACTGAGTCCGGCGGGCACCGCGCATTGACCTTCGTTGGTTCGACCCCAGGCAAACACCGTTGAGTCAGCCAGAAGTGCCAGGGCGTGATGCTCGCCTACGGAGATTTGGACCACGTTGCTCAACCCCGCGGGTACCGGAGTTTGTTGTGAGGCTTGAATGGGGTTGGATAGCACCACGGTCCCATCGGTCAGCAACACGGCGCCGCGATAAGGCCCGAGTGAGGCCTGGATCACGTTGGTAAGGGGCGGAAAAAAATCCGGTGCAAACGGATGACGCACCGTGCCGTCTACGTGCACCGCAAGGTAAGAGCCCCAGCCATTACCGACCAGTTGAACAACTTTGCGCAGGCCTTCCGGAGGCGCGATCTCCTGCATTGCCGAGTTCCAAGCCTGGACAACTCCGTTCGCGCGCAGGCCCAGATACCCACCGTTGTGCGGGATAAAACCCACCAGGTTGGTGTCCGGCAGGATGAATTGAGAGAAACTGGACCAGCCGCGAGCGGTCCCGTCAGACTCGATCACGTAACTGCCGGAAGCCGCCGATCCGGCGGCAATCCAACTCACTTCGCCCAGCCCGACCGGAATGTCGGTGAGCGACTGACTGCCCCACACGTGGAGTCGTCCGCGGCTTGGCAACGTCAGAAAAGGATTCGGGTTTACCAGCAGAGTAGCCGGATCACTCGTCACCGTTCCGGCGGTGGTGCTCACCATCACGACGTACTCACCCTCGTCCGCAACCTGAATGTTGGTGAGCGTGAGCGCGGCGCTGGTGCGTCCCGGCAAATTCGTCCCCGCGTGCTTCCATTGATAAGCCAGCGGACCTTCACTCCACGCTCGGACGTTGAAAGTAATAGTGTCACCGATTTCACGAACGCCGCCGACGGGGTGATCCAGAATCGCCGGGCGCGTCTTGCTTCCAACGATGGCCGTCGTCGTGTAGTTGCCAGAGGCGATGGCCACGACGCCCGTAAGTCCCAACGGAACGTTGCATTGGCCCGAAGAGTTATCACCCCAGGCCGTGACCGTTCCATTCGAATGGATGGCAAAACTCTGAGCGACTCCGGCGGCGATGCCGGCCACACCCGACAATCCTGGGGGCACGGTTTGTTGGCCTTGTCCATTGTAGCCCCAGGCAACCACCGTCCCATTGGAACGCAATGCCAGCGAATGATTCCACCCGCACGCGATCGCGGCAACTTGAGAAAGGCCGGCCGGCACGTTGGTTTGGCCGTAATAACTGTTTCCCCAGGCCACCACCGTCCCATTGTTTCTCAAAGCCATTGCGTAGTCCGCTCCTGCGGCCACCGCGACAATTCCCTGCAAACCGGCCGGAGTGGGGTTACCTCCGCCGCTGATGCCCCAGCCAATCACCGTTCCGTCATTGCGTAAACCCACGGCGAAGTCGTCGCCGTAGGCTACCTGGATAAAGAAGTTGGTTTCGAGCGCGCCGCAGGGACTGCAATAAGACCAGGTGTCGCTTGTCGCTTTGCCGGTCGCACCCAGCATGGCGGAGCCGAGGTCCTTGGCGGAAACTCCCACTAATGGTCCCAGACTTGACGACAGGCTCGCTGAGATCTGGCCGTTGTCGTCGGTGAATAATGTCCCGTCCGCGCGCACCGCCAACAGGTCACTATAGTCCCGCGCGATGGCGATGAAATCGTTCACGGTTGATAGCGGTGGACCGGGCAGATTGTTGGTGAGACCCCAGTGGACGAGAGTCCCGGCGGCCGGCGCCGACAGCACCGTCAGGCGGGCCGTCTCAAAGAATTGTTCGCCCGACGCGAACTGAACGGCTGCCGTGTAAGTGCCGGTATCGCTTCGAGCCAGCGGGTCCAGCACGAGCGAGGAATTGGTGTGACCTGAAAGCTCAACGCCGTCGCGCAGCCAACGAAATCCCTGCGCCGTGCCGAACCCGGTGCCGGCATCCAGCACCACTCGGCGTCCGACAAAGTTGACCGGGCCGGCGCGATCCACCTGCACGCTGACCTCGGGCGAAAACAGCGCGCCGGCCGGAGTTACGGCCACAAAACGGTAAGTTCCCGACATTGCCGGGCGCATGTTGGTCACCTGCAAACTGCTGGAAGTCGCGCCGGGAATGTCCTGACCATTGAACTGCCACTGGATCGAGTCCGGCCAGACGGCGGCGATACTGGCCGAAAGGTAGAGCGTCCCGTCAAATGCCACGCGGGTGAGCGCCGGCTGTAAGTTCAGCATTGGCTGCGTGTGGATGACGAGCTGAGCTACCGAACTGGTAACCGATCCGGCAAGGTTCGAAACGACTACGAAGTAATTACCATCCTGCTGGTACGCCGCATTGGAAATGGTCAGGGAGGCATTTGTTCCCGCGCTAATCAACGAGTTTCCAAAAAACCATTGGTAGCGCAGGGGCGATGTGCCGGTGGCCAACACCTGGAATGTGGCGTTGGTACCATAAAAACGATGCAGCGATTCCGGCTGAGACAGAATTGCGGGTGGCGCAATAAGTCGCGCCACTTGACTAAAGATGGTCCGACCGCCATCTCGCACGCGCAGGCGGTAATCACCAAACGCATCGTACTGAGCATTGGGAATCGTGAGAGTTGCATTCGTCTCTCCGACCAGGTCCTGACCGTTCCGTTGCCACTGCAACATCATCGCGCCGCTGCCCAGCGCGGCAGCAGTCAAAGTGATGTCTTGTCCAGGAACGATGAGCACATCGGTGGGTTGGTGTACGATCACCGGGAGTGGAACCGTTGCCAGGTTGAAGTTTGCGCCCGCCGCAATCCTCTGCGCGTTCGTCAATCCTTCCGGAACTGCGGGAGGTTCACCCCACGACACGATGGTGCCGTCCTGACGAAGGGCCAGGCTGACCGAAAGCCCCCCGGCAATGGCCACGACGTTACTTAAGCCGGGCGGAACGCTGGCTTGACCTTGCGTATTGTCGCCCCAAGCCACGACCGTCCCATTTGCGCGCAAGGCCAGGGAGTGATAATACCCCGCCGCAATCGCGATCACGTTACTCAGCCCAAAGGGGACAAAGGTCTGACCGTTTCCTGCGTAACCCCAGGCGACCACGGTTCCGTTGGTGCGCAATGCAAGATTATGAAATGCCCCGGCAGCGACCGCTTTCACACTGTTCAGGCCCAAGGGCACACTGGCTTGCCCACTGCTGTTTCCTCCCCAGGCAACGACCGTTTGATTCGACCGGAGCGCCAGGCTATGGATCGCGCCCGCGGCAATCGCAATGACATTCGTGACGTTGGAAGGTGGAGAGAGTTGACCGAACTGGTTTTCTCCCCAGCCGATCAATGACCCGTCTTGCTTCAAGGCCAGATTGTGCCGGTGTCCGGCCGCGATGGCCGTAATCTGAGTGGCACCAGCGGGCACGTTGGTCTGACCGACGGAGTTGTCACCCCACGCAGCGACGGTCCCATCCTCCAGCCGCGCCACCGCGTGCGCGTCGCCCGCAACGACGTCGGTGCAGTTACTCAACGTTGTCGGGGCAGCCATTTGAGGTGCTGCACTGCCCCACACAGCAACAAATTGCGGAGCGGCCACCAAAGCGAACGGCGCAAGCACAATGATTGCTAGCGCCAGAATTTGCCGACAGCGCGATTTTAATTTGAATTTCCTCATGGCGCTATTTTCACCCGGTAGTAAGCCGCAGCCCCGGTCGGGCCGGACTCGATCCATGTTTGGCTGCTATTGGTCGCGGTCCACACGGGGCCCGCGGGCAGCCAGTTGCTGAGGTTGGTGCTCCGTTCCATTTGATATTGGCGGCCCGGAACGGTGTCGAAAGTAAATTGCCACGTCCCCGATGCCGGGCTGGTCATGACGATCCGAGGCGCGGGGTGAACCACGAGGTTCTGAGTGGGCGCGAAATGAACGTTGCCCAAGTCATCCACCAACCGCAAACCCATCAGGTGATTACCAGCCATGCCAGTCCACAAGACGCGGTTGGTTGCCGTCGCTGTGGCCACGACGTTGGCGCCAGCAAGCAATTCGATTCGCGCAATCGTGCGCTGCGGGTAGCTGAAATCGACGGTGATCCAAAACGACTCACCGGCCACCAGCCCAGACGGCGCTGACGACATCGCGAAGTTGAGCCAGGACTTCGCGCGCGACGTGCGCCGGGCGTCATGGCGGTATTGGGGCCAGTTCACCTCCGCCGATCCGGCAGTCACGGCGAACGCTTGAATCGCCACCGAATAGATCGGCACCAGCAAGCGGTCTTCCAAAAGTAGCGGCGACTCCAATACTCTCCCGGAAACTGCATTCGTGGCGCTGTTGAATGCCCAGACCCTCTTTCCGTCTCGATCGAGCGCGTAGACCCAGCCATTGTAAGTGCCGAAATAAATGACTCCATCGCTGCCGACGCAGGCCGAACTGTAGATGGCGCTCTCCGCCAGAAAATCCCAACGCTTGGTGCCGTCCGGCCCGAATGCATAAAGGCGACGATCGAGCGATCCGACAATGATAGTGCCGTCCGGAGCGATCACCGGAGAAGCCTTTACCATATCGCTTGCTTGCGCTACCCATTTCCGGCGACCATCCGTCTCCACCGCATAAATTCCGCGGTCATCGGCTCCGAAATAAACGACGCCATCCGTGCCCACGGCCGGGCTCGACTGAATCCTTGCGTTGACGCGAAATCTCCAGCGCAAGGTTCCGTCGGGGCGCAGCGAATGCAGTTGTCCATCCTGCGTTCCAAAGAAGATCGTCCCGTCTGCGGCCACGGCGGGCGGTGCGGTGATGGGACTGGAGGCCAGATACTGCCAACGCCACAGGCCAGTCTGGGGATCATAATTTGACACCTTGCGATCGTTGTCAGCGATGATTGGTGAATCATCCAGCGCCAACGCCGCTGGCAGGGAAAGCGCGGGAGGTCCGGACAGCGACCAATCCACATCGCCAACCCCGTCCAGCGAATAAAAGCGCTGATTCGAGGACCAGAAAAGCACGTTGTCGAACGAGTCAATCGCCGGAGTGCTGACGCTGCCTTGAGCAAACTCCCGGGCTTTGGACAAATCCGGATTTAGCGCGTAGAGCCGTCCGCTGCCGCCTGCGTAGATGATTTCGTTTGCACCGACCGCCGCCGAAGAAGCGGTGGCGTTGATGGGCCGACTGTCTCCAATCAGTTCGCCCGGAATTGCGATGCGGCGGAAACCAGAATCGGCTTGCGAGAAAACATTCGTCCCAACCCCGTTCGCTGCGCGAACCCAATAAAAGTAATTGGTGCCCGGCACCGCAGCCTGGTCATCAAACATCGTTTGTGTCGCGACGGAGGGAGCAATCAGGATGGCACCGTTGGAATCATTCAGGGTATGACGCCATACTTCATAGCTGCCCGCGCCAGCCGCACTGGTCCAACTGACACGCACACGATCATTGAAGCTGCCGTCAGAGGCCGCCACGTTGGTGACAATCGCCGGCAGAACCGCTGGTGAGAGGTCTCGTCCCTGATGTTGGGCGTCGTGTTGGAACATCGGCCACGAGGTTGCCGCTAACTCGCCATCACCAAACACGGAGATTAACTTACCGCCCAGGGTGCCGACATAGATGGTCCCATCAGGCGCAATCGTCGGGGAAGACCTCACAGCCGAGCCCGCGTTGTGCTCCCACAGCTTCGACGCGGAGTGCGATGTTGCGATGAGCTTGCCCGCGGAGTTTCCGGCATAAACCACGCCGTGGCTGCTGACGGCGGCCGCACTGTAGTGACTCCCGCCGGAGTTGGTGCTCCACGTGTTGACACCGTTGCTGTCAAAAAATCTGAAGGGTCCCCCGGTCGCGCCGAGAATGATTGAGCCATTGGTGCCAACCACCGGCGTCGAGTAGAACGTTCCTGAGGTCGAATTCTGCCAGCGCAATGTGCCGTCGGGATTGAACGCTTTTACGCCTTGAGTTCCACACGCGACGAGAATATTCCCCGCTTGATCCAGGGCGACAGGCATAATGGAATCGCCTCCTGAATTCGCACTCCATAGAAAGCTGCCATCGCCACGCACTGCCATCACTTTCGCGCCGGAAAACGCATAGAGTGTCCCGTCTCGTCCGGCAGCGATCGCCCCAATGCCGTTGGTGAGATACAAAGACCACTTGAGTTGCCCGGTCGGAGTCAGGGCATACAGTGTTCCAGCCTCGGATCCGAAAAAGATGGTGCCGTCCTGACCCAACACTGGAGTCGTGATGATCGTCGCCTCGGCGATGAACTGCCAGGCCAGCGTGCCATCGGGGTGCAGTGCCAGCAAAGGGGAACTGAAGCCTGATGGATAAATACTGGAGCGAGTGCCCACATAGATTTTGCCGGCTGCGTCCACCATCGGCGAACTCAACAGCCCTTGCCCCGTGAGGTATTCCCATCGAATGGTGCCGTTGGTTCCGAGCGCGACCACTTTTCGGCCCGCATCCGGGGAACCGAACAGCGGTTGATTGACAGAAACGTAAATCGTCCCATCGGACGCGAGCGCCGGTGACGTGTCGATTTCGCCGTAGAGGTTCCATTCGTACAGCAACTCGCCCGCAACGGCCTGCCGGCGCATTCCATTCGCTCCGGCGTTGAAGGGACTGGTGCCACTGGCATTCCGGGCTTTCACCCAATAGGTGTAGCCCATCTCGGGAATCGCGGTGCCATCGTCAAAAAGCAACGTGCCGGTCACTTCCGCGAGGAGAACGGCATCCATGGGGTTTGCCGTGGTGGCCCGGAAGATTTGGTACGAAGAGGCACCCAGGATTGAATTCCAACTGATTCGGACGTCCGTCACGCGGGAACGGAAGGTTGCCGTGGGGATGGGAGCAGGCGGAATCGGAGGAAGTTGGTCGGCCCGCGCGGTGCATTGGGCATCGTGCAACGCGTGCGGCCAGGCCGAGGTATCCGGTCCCGCAGCGGTGCGCAGCGCATACATCCCGTCTGACCCGGGCACGTAAAGAGTATTGTTGGTGACCAGAGTAGCACCGCCGAAGGACACTCGAAGGAGACTGTACTCCCACTGTTTAGCGCCCGCTGCAGACATCGCGTAGATCTTGCCGGTGAGCGCATCGGAATAAACACCGTGGTAGACGCTCGCATAAACCGTCCCGGCTGCATCTCGTGCCACGGGAGCTAAAGTTCGGTCCAGACTTTCCGGAAGCGTGAATCGGGTGACGCCGGCACCGTTTGCGCCAAAGCGATAATAGGTATAATCGCCCTGCGCATAAACCACTCCAGCCGAATCGAGGCAACTGGGACCAAAGTCTGCTCCATATTGCAGCGCGTAGTCCCAAAGCTTCTGCCCATCCGGATTGACGGCGTGAAACGATGCATCCTCGGTGAAGACCTCGCCGTTTCCGCCAATCACTCGTGGCGTACCGGCGTTTTCGCACACCCACAATAAAGTTCCTGCCGGACTCAGTGCGTGCAGTCGGCCATCAGAAGAAGAGGCGTAAATCGTACCGTCGGCGCCGAGCAGCGGTGTTGTGGTAAAATTCCGACCGTTGGCAAAAGTCCAGAGATTGCTTCCTTGTGGTGTCAGAGCCCGGATCCCGCTCATTTGAGGCGAGAAATTATTTCCGGTAGCCGTGTACAATGTGCCATCACTGCCGATGGCGATTCCCGATTTCAACGGCGACTCTGTCAGCACACGCCAGCGAAGCTGACCGGCCGCCGTCACGGCAAAAATGGCGTTTGTCTCCGGCTTGGGGTAGCGCGAAATAGCGGCGCTAAAATAAATGGTTCCATCGTGCGCGATGCTCGGCACGCTGAAGGAAGCCCCGCCAAAGGGAAATTTCCACTTGGCCTGACCGTTGGGGTCAACGGCATACAGATTTCCATCGCTCGAGCAAAAGACCACCGCGCCGTCGAGGCCGATCGCAGGCGTCGAGGCCGATCCTTCGGTTGGGTAAATCCAAACAGGCTGCCCGGCGACAGCTACGCCTCGTGCCCCAAAAACGGGTCCGACCGGGGTACTACGACCCGCTACGTTACGAGCCTGGACGAAGTAGAAGTAACTCGCTCCGGGGACCGCACTGCGATCATCAAAATTCATCTTGCCGGTGGCGCTGTCCGTCAATTCCACAGCGTCGACCAACGAGGGCGTCAGGCTCCGCCACACCACATAGTGACTCGCGGTGGGGACGCTGGCCCAGGTAATGATAACTTTGTCAGTATGGTTGCTCAGGCTGGCCGTCACCCCGGTGGGAGCAGCCGGCGGGCTCAGCGCGAACTCCTGGCTCGCTTGATGCCGGGCATTGCGACGCGCCATGGGCCATTGGCCCGTCGCCAGACCCGCACCGTTGCCTTCAACGGCAAACAGTTTACCCGCTAAATCGCCAACGTAGATGGTGCCATCGGACCCGATCAGAGGCGATTCCAGCTTATTCGTCCCGCCGGTGAATCGCCAGAGGAGCTGCCCTTGCGCATCCAAGGCATGGAGGAATTGTTCGCCGACAAAGAAAAGCGTTCCGTCCGCCGCGAGGGCGGGAGTGCCACCAATGCGGTCGTACACGTTGGTGCCGGGCATCGTGTATTGCCACAGGAGTGAGCCGTTGGTGTTCAGCGCCACCACGCGACCATTATCGAAGGCACAATACCCTTTGCCGTCGGGTCCGATCACCGGCGAGTTATTTGCCTGAGCGCCCCCTTCAAACCGCCACCCGAGTCCACCGGCGGCCGTCAAAGCCTGGACGGCTCCGCCTCCGCTGGAGTCATTGACGGGGACCAGCATGGTTCCGTTGTCGGCAATGGCAGCCCCTGCCTGGATGCCACTCCCGAGCGATGCGTTCCATCGCAAGACTCCATCCGGGTTGATGCATGCAAAACTACCGCCGTAGCCCGAGGAAACGAGGATGGCCCCGTCTGCCGCCACAACGCCGGCTCCCACGAAATTGCCATTTAATTTCCAACGCAGCGTGCCGTCGGAATTGATGGCGTAGAGCCTTTCTTCTCCGTTCGGCGCAAAGGGGCGCATCACATAAATAGCTCCATCAGGCCCCAAAACGGGATCCTGAGCGTAGATATACCAGCTCGAGTAAGCCTCAAGCGCGAATTCCCAGCGCTTCGAGCCATCGGGGTTCAGGGCATAGAGTTTATCCGAACCCACGTAGATGGTGCCGTCCGCTGCGACGACAGTGCCCAAAACGTTAATCCCAGTGAAGAAACTCCAGCGGTTTGAGCCGGCTGGCGAGATGGCATGTAGAGCTCCGCAAGTGCCAACCAGGAGATCCCCGTTGGTTGCCAGTGCCGGAGACCCAATGACGCAATCGCCCAGCGATTTCTCCCAGCGTAAGTCACCCGGCGCAGCAGGGGCGATTGGTGCAAACAACCCCAACACAATCGCGGTGCCGATGCAGCCGACAGTCGAAAGATTCCGTCGGTTCATTTGAAGTCCCTTTTACTTCCGTACGGTGCCCTGAATCATTCTGAGAACCTGTCCGCTTGATGCGGCGACCCACTTTAATCTCACGGAGCCCGATTTCAACGAATAAGTTCCTTGCCTTAACCTTCAGTGCCGGCCGATAAAACACTCAGAGAGTCGTTTGATAAGAAGGCCGATCTTGCCAATCTGGCATCAGCGGTTAACCATTCGGCATGTTCACTGTCACCGCTAACACCGTTCTTCCTTGCACCATCACCGGTTCCTACCCGCGCCCGCGCTGGTTTGACGACAGCATGTGGGGTCGCCCGCTCGACACCTGCATGATGGATGTGCGGTTTCGCGAGAAGTTTCAAGACGCGCTCGCCACGGTCATCAGCGATCAGGAGCGGGCCGGACTCGATATTCTCACTCACGGCGACTTGCATTGCGATGACGACATGGCCGGGCGGTCGTGGCATCATTATCCCCTGCAACGCTGGGCGGGATTTTCTGGTGACTATCTTCAGTCAGAGGCCACGCGTTCCCCGTGGCTGCGTTATCCGCCAGGCACTTTGCTCAATGAGATTTACACGGGTTGGCGATGGCCGCGCGTGGTGGACAAGGTCGAGCATCGCCCGCTGGATTATGCGAAGATCTGGCGCATTGCCCAGAGTAAGACTGCCAAGCCGGTGCGCTTCGGGACGTGCTGCTCGCAGGTGATGGGTCTGTTCCTCGATCTTCATACGAACAAATACAAAGACCATCGCGAGGTCATCTGGGACATGGCCGTGGCGATGAACAAAGAGTTGCTCGCGCTGCGCGATGCCGGCTGCAAGTGCATTCAAATTGAAGAACCCACACTGCACTTCTGGGCGAACACGTACGGTCGCGACCATGACAACGTGAAGTTCATGATCGAATGCTACAACCGTGAGGTTCAGGGGCTGGACGATGTAGAGATTTGGATTCACACCTGTTGGGGCAACCCGAACATGCAACGGGTCATCGAAAACGACAGCTACCGCGAATCGTTCCAGCTTTATCTCGAAGCCTGCCGCGGTGACGTGTGGACACTGGAAATGAAGGACCGCAGCAATCGGGAGATTGAGTTGTTCGCTCCGCTTAAAGGCCAATTGAAGAAGAAGATTTGTGTCGGAGTGGTAAGCCATCGGCGGTTACAGGTTGAAGGTGCCGAGGAAGTGGCGACGTCGATTCGAAATGCGCTAAAGCACATCGCGCCGGAACAGTTGATTGTCTCGAGTGACTGCGGCTTTGGTCGCCAGGGTTGTAATCGAGACATTGCTTTCTTCAAGACCGCAGCGATCGCGCAAGGGACGAATATCGTGCGTCGCGAACTGGGCTTACCGGAAGTCTCCAGCCGGGCAGCGAATCCAGCACTACAGACAGACATTGTTCCCAAGACGCCAGATCGTTGAGCTGCGAAATGAATCGAAAACGTGAGGGCTCGGGCGAAATGAACTGAGTCATGGGTGGTGCGCCATGGCCACGGGATCGCCGCGGGTTGGGGGAGCCCGAAGCCCGGACACCCACAAGGGAGCTTGAGCCGGTAAATAATTCGCAACCTCCGTTCAGTCCGATGATGTTTTAATCGGTTCCCGATTGCAGTGCGGAAAAGTTCGCGTAGCGGCCACCCTGCGCCAGGAGTTCCGCGTGGGTGCCGTTTTCCACTAACTGGCCTTCGTGCAAAACCACGATGCGATCCGCCCGGCGGACGGTCGAGAGGCGATGTGCGATGATGAAAGTTGTCCGCCCCCGGGTCAAACGTTCCAGCGCTTCCATCACGCTCATTTCTGTTTTCACATCCAACGCGCTGGTCGGCTCATCGAGAATCAGGATCGGCGCGTTCTTCAGCAAGGCCCGTGCGATGGCGAGTCGCTGCCGCTCGCCTCCCGAAAGCGTGCCACCCCGTTCGCCGATGATCGTTTGATAGCCTTGGGGCAGTCGACTGATGAAATCATGAGCGTTCGCTTCGCGGGCCGCCTGCGCGATCTGCTCCGGCGTCGCGTGCGGCATTCCATACGCGATGTTTTCCGCCACGGTGATGGGGAAGAGAAACGATTCCTGCAAGACGATCGCGATCTGCTGTCGCAGGGTTCTCAATCGCACGGCACGAATGTCCTGTCCGTCCACCAGGACCCGTCCCTCCCACGGATCAAAAAACCGCGGAATGAGGCTGACGAGCGTGCTCTTGCCCGCGCCCGTCATCCCCACCAACGCAATGGTCTCGCCGGGATTTGCCGCCAGGGAAATGTTCCGCAATACTGGCCGATCAGGTTCGTAGCCGAAGGACACATTCTCGAATTGCACCCGCCCTTTTCCGAGTTGCAGCGCCCGGGCGCCGGGCTGGTCCTGAACCTGACTTTCGGTTTGCAACACCTCCCACACCCGGCGCGCGCTGCCGGCCGCACCCTGAATGGTTGAACTGGTGTAGGCCAGCGCCTCCAGCGGCGCGTAAAGCGAGCCGAGATAGGAGAGAAACAGGATGATGTCACCGATGCTCAGCGTGCCGGCCCAGGCGTGCTGCGTTCCGACCCAGATGATCGCCGCTGTGCCCAGAGCCGTCGCGGTGCCCATCAGGAGTTTGAACTGCAGTTGCACCCCAGTGAGCCTGCGCGTGGCCGCGAGGGTTTCGTTGGTGGCGCGGGCAAAACGTTTTTCGTTCGCACCTTCACCGCCAAACGCCTGCACGAGGGCAATGGCGGAGAACGTCTGTTCGACCACCGCGTAGATTTTCCCCTCCGACTCTTGTTGTTCGTAACTCCGATCCATCATCGGCCGGGCGTAACCGGCAAACCCCAGCGCCATCAAGGGTACGACGGCCAGTGCGAGCCATGTCAGCTCCGCGTCGATCCTCCACAGGATGCCGAACATGAGCACCAGACTGACGATCGACGAAAGCGCTGGCAGCAACGCGTCCTTCACGATGACGGCGGCGCACCGGCAGTCGCCCGTAACCCGCCGGATGTTATCGCCCACGGATTTCCGGGCATGAAAGTGCAGCGAGAGCTGTTGCAGCTTGCTGAACAGATCGCCCGCAAGATCGTAGGTCATCCGCTGACCGAGGCTGATATTGCTGTAAGCTGCGGCCAATCCTGCCAGCCAGCTCAACAGGAACACGAGCACGGTCGCCGCCACACTCCAGCCGACCAGATTTGAGGGAGTGGTCGCGCCCGGCAACGCTTCCACGAGTCGGGCGACCAGCGGCGGTTTGTCCTGCCCGCGCAAAACGTAATCAATCAGAAACACCATCGGCCACGGCTTGAGAACATCCAGGCCGACCCGGAGCAGCAAGCTGCTAGTCACGCCCAGCAATGGCCAGCCGCGCCGCAAGGCGTAGCGCATTGCCCAGCCGCAGAGCTCTGGCAATGTCAAATTTTGTTTGGCGCAATTCTCGGGCATGATCAGATCGTGGCAGTGGACTCCTGAGGCCGCTGCTGCGGCTGGTGTAGTTGTGCGTAGCGTCCGTGCTGCGCCAACAATTCCTCGTGCGTTCCGCGCTCGACGATTTCGCCCTCCTGGAGCACCAGGATACAATCCGCGCGCCGGGCGGTGGACAGCCGGTGGGCGATGATAAAGGTCGTGCGCCCGCGCGCGAGGCGGTCCAGCGCGTCAAAGATCAGACGTTCCGTTTCGGAATCCAACGCGCTCGTGGGTTCGTCGAGGATTAGAATCGGGGCGTCGCGCAGGAACGCCCGGGCAATGGCCAGACGCTGCCGTTGGCCGCCGGACAGAGTCGTGCCCCGTTCGCCCAGCACCGTGTCATAGCCCTGCGGCAGGCGGGCGATAAAGTCGTGGGCATTCGCGGCGCGGGCCGCGGCTTCGATTTCCGCCCGCGTGGCTTCTGGTCTGCCATACGCGATGTTCTCGGCCACCGAGAAGGGAAACAGAAACGAATCCTGCGGCACCAGGGCGATGTGCCGGCGCAGACTTGCCAGACGGACCTCACGAACATCGCGACCGTCAATCAACACGCGACCTGCCCCGGCGTCGAGAAAGCGCGGAATCAGATTCACCAGTGTGGTTTTGCCCGAGCCGGTTGCGCCTACGATCGCGATGGTTGCGCCCGGCAGCGCTTCGAGACTGACAGCTTTCAAAACGGCGCGACCCGTTTCATAGCCCGCGGTCACGTTTTCAAACCGGACCTGGCCACGAACCGGAGCCAGTTCCACCGCGTCGGACTTCTCGGCAATTTCGGGAGTGGCGTCGAGGATTTCCACCACGCGCTGGGCGTTGGCACTCAGGCTTTGCAGCGTGGGATACAGTCCGGCCAGGACCTTCATCTGCATTTGCAGCGCGTTCAGATACGCGAGGAACACCAGGATGCTGCCCAGCGTCAAGGTGCCGGCCAGCACGCTCTGGGCACCGAGCCACAAAATCACGCCCGATCCCAGCGTGGTGACGAGGCCCGAACTGAGGCTGTTGAAGCTCCCGAACAGAGCGCTCTGTTGCTGCGTGCGGATCGCCGCGTCGGCAAAACTCGTGAAGCGCGAGCTCTCGCGCTCTTCCTGCCCATACGCCTGCACGACGGGGATTCCAGTCAAGGTCTGTTGAATGTGTGACTGCAGCCGGGTTTCCACTTCGCGCTTGAGTCGGGCCGCGGCCCGCAGCGGTTTTCCCATCAGCAATGAAGCCGCCACCATCAGCGGGGCGAGGAGGATGGCAATCAGTGTCAGTTGCGCATTCAGCTGTGCCATCAGGGCAATCATGGCGACGATCGTGAGCAATGCATTCGCCGGCGTAACGATGAGCGTGTTCGCGATTTCATAAACGCACCAGCTGTCCGTCGTGACCCGGCCCAGGACATCGCCCACCGGCGTGCGTTTGTGAAACGTGAGCGAACGCCGCTGGAGGCAGGCAAACAAGTCTTCCACCACGTCGTAAACCAGCCGCCGGCCCACCAGGGTCCAGATCCAGGTTCGCCCCGTGTCGAGCGCGGCTTCCAGGGCGAAAAGCACCAGGCCGCCGAATACCGCAACCGCGAGCAGCAGGGTGGGACTGGGTGCGATGGCGAGCGCCTGAAACCATTCTTTGAGGAACGGAGGAAGCGCATTTCCTCCCAGCACCTGGTCAATCAGCAGTTTGATGGGCCACGGTCGCAGCGCCACCAGTCCCGCGGTCGCGGCCGTCAGCAAGAAGATCAGGAGCAAGGCCGCCCGGTGATCTCGCGTGTAGCGTAGCAGCCGTAGGTAATTATGCATGGGCCTTATTGGCCTCGGAGGGAAGAATCTTTATCAGTTCGGTAAACCAGGAGCGATACAGCGGCATGAGCGCGGCCGTAACGTGCGGCTCCCAACCCAGCCCCGGATGCGAGTTTATCTCCAGCAGATGGACCTTATATCCGGCAGTGCCTTCGCGTTCCACGATGAAATCGAAGCCTGGGTACATGAAGGTACGCTGGAGCGGGAAGCCCTCTTTCTCCGCCTGCAGCGCAATGGCTGAGAAAACGTGACCCACAATCGCGTCGATCTGAGACCAAAAACCGTGCAACGGCAGGTATTCACGCTGGATGTAATCGAGCATTTCGGTCATCGGCAAATTCTCCACGGCATGCTTGCCTTCGAGGAATGAATCCGCGTTCAACCATTCTTCGAGCGCCATGCTGCCTGGGTTCGCGACCGCACCGGTCGTCTTGGCAACACCTTCCGGATACAAGCAATACCGAAGGGGAGCGAGCGACGTGGCTAACACATTCACCCGAATATCCCAACGCCGGTTGTGGTACAGAAAAGCATCGCTCACCAATTCCTGAACCACAAAGTGCGGCCTTTTTCCATCCACTACTTCCTGGGCCAGCGCTTTGAGCGAGTCACGGGGAACAATCTCAATCCCCCGGCACTTTCCGTTACGCGATGGCTTCAAAATGACAAAATCGTCGTCACTCGGATAATTGCCTTGCACTAGCTCATCCGATAGTAGTGTGGGGGGGCGTGAAATCGTGTGTCCAGTACTCCGTTCGTAGTCCCTAAGGCAGCGCTCGAATTCGCACTTGCCGTCCAATTTGGCAATCAACGGGTACTCCGTGCTGATTGCTCCCAGAGCAATGATGCGTTTGAATAGTTCGTCGTAGCCGGATGTTCCCCAGGTTGTCAGAACTACGGCTGGTTTAAATACGACATCGGTCTCTGTCTCGACTCCTGCTGATTCTGGCCGGCGCACCAATACCTCGCCTGCGCGCACTACTCCGTCTTCCACTGCCAGCGTTTCCCAGGTGGCGACCACTGCCAGGAAGCCCGCGTCGGCCGCCGCAGCGGACAGGGGCTCCCACTCCTTGCGCCGGGGCAGCAGCCATTCCTTGTAGAAAACCAAAACCAGGACCGGGGTCGTTGACTCAAAGGGTATTGGCTTTGACATGAGTAGATGATTTTCTTTGATACAAACTGCGTCATTTGAGATTACTCGTCGCAGTCTTCTACGCATACCGGGGCAAACCCTAAAAGAACCCCCCAAGACAAGCGGGAGAGCGAATTCCGAGCGAAGGATGGTGTCCTCCTTAGCTTCAGCAAGGGAGGACTCACCAGGCTATACACCGTTCCGGCTCTCGAGAGCGTTGCTCAGTCGTCCCGCGATTGTTCCTCGTTTGGCCGAAAAGTTCATTGCAGAGAAGAGGCGTTTCGTCGGATGCTGTCAGCAACAAGCACAACAACGATGAAGACTCCGCTTTATCTTATTTACGATTCTCCCCGGATGGATCGCCGCTCCTTTTTGTTGGCCACCAGTTCGTTGGCCGTCGCCGCATTGTGGGCGAACCGTGGTTTTGGGGCGGTTACGCAGCATCCGGTTTTTTCTGATTACCCGTTTCAACTCGGGGTGGCTTCGGGTGATCCGGCAAGTGATGGATTTGTTCTCTGGACGCGGCTGGCGCCAAAACCGGTTGAAGGCGGCGGGATGAAATCCGATGCCGTGGAAGTTTCGTGGCAGGTGTCGGAGGACGAAGCCATGTCCAAGGTGGTTCAAAAGGGAACGAGCGTTGCCACCCCGGATTGGGCGCACTCGGTGCACGTCGAAGTTGCGGGGCTGCGACCGGACCGATGGTATTGGTATCAGTTCAAGGCTGGAAACGAGGTGAGCCCGAAAGGTCGCACTCGCACCCTGCCGGAGAAAAATTCACAACCCGAGCGGCTGCGATTTGCGTTCGCGTCGTGCCAGCACTACGAGGCCGGGCTTTACACGGCTTACGAACACATGGTGCGCGAGGACGTGGACCTGGTGTTTCATCTGGGCGATTACATTTACGAGGGCGCCGCGAAGGAAGGCGGAGTACGCCGGCACAACAGCAAGGAGCTGATAAGCCTGGAAGAGTACCGGAATCGTTACGCGCTTTATAAATCCGATCCGGCCCTTCAAGCGATGCACGCGGTCGTGCCATGGTTCATCACGTGGGACGATCACGAGGTGAACAACAATTATGCGGGGCTGATACCGCAAAACAGTTCCGCAAACCGACGGATTAACTTCGCTCAACGCCGGGCCAATGCTTACAAAGCTTACTACGAACACATGCCGTTGCGACGGTCCTCGTTGCCGACCGGGCCGGACATGCAGTTGTACCGCCGACAATCCTTTGGCCGGCTCGCGGAGTTCTTTGTGCTTGATGCCCGTCAGTACCGAACGGATCAGCCCAATGGCGATGGTCGCAAGCCGAGTGGACCGGAGGTAATGAACCCGGACGCGACGATTCTCGGGGGTTCACAGCGGGAATGGTTGCTCAAAGGATTGGAAGGATCTTCAGGTGCGTGGAACGTCCTCGCCCAACAGGTGATGATGGCGCGAGTGGATCGGGCGCAAGGTGAGGCGGCGGAATACAGCATGGATCAATGGGCGGGCTACGAAATGGATCGACGACGCGTTCTGAAGCACTTTGCGGAAAAGCGCATCGCCAATCCGGTCGTGCTCACCGGCGACATTCATTCCAATTGGGCCAATGAATTGATTGCGGACTTTGATCAACTTGACTCGCGTGTGGTGGGGACTGAATTCGTCGGCACGTCCATTTCTTCCGGTGGAGATGGCGTGGCCGAGCCCAAACATGTGGCCAGCACGATGGCGGAGAATCCATTTGTGAAGTTTTGCAATGCGCAACGCGGATACGTCCGTTGCGAGGTGACGCCAAAACAGTGGCGGACGGATTATCGCGTCGTGCCGTATATCTCAAGGCCGGGCGCGCCGATCGACACACGGAAGTCATTCATCGTCGAATCGGGGCGGCCCAAATTGCAGGTGGCCTGAGAGAGCAGAGATAAAGCAGGGTGTGGCCGGAAGAGAAGTTTCAGGAGACCGGGAGGCTCTTTATCAAAGCCAAAGCCAGCCCGGTGGCTACTCCCACTGCGGCCAGTGCGGCCAGCCATTTCCAACTGGAACCAACAACAGCGGGAAAGTGGGCAAAGCGGGAAAGTCTCAAACTGTTCATCGAGCTTCAAAAACAGCACGGTAAGTGCCATCGCAGATGAGCGGTGCCAACCGGCAGAACCATGCTTAAACAAGCCAAAAAGCGGTGTTCCTTGTCGTTGCAGCGATGAAGTGGCGTTCCGGTTGTCGCCTGTTTATTGGACACACTCCGGTCAGCGAGAGACACGGCGAGTTGACGGATTCGCCTTCTGGGAAAAAATCGGGCCTGACCGCCAGGGGGTGGCAGAAAGGCCCGAGGAATTTCGATCGGTTCAATAGCGAGTTGTTGTAGAACTATCGGCGCCGATCCGAACCAAGACCAGCACCGAAATCTTCAAAGAGCATTACCGGAAGACCGGCGGTGACTTTCCCTCATCGGGGAGTTCACGCTTATAGAGGTGAGACTCGAATTGCGAAAAAATGTTCAAGAAATTTCTCGCAAGGAGAATGCTTCGCATTCCTACCAGGAGATAGGGGAGGTAACCCGGATGCCGGTGGTGTTGATCCGGATGGGATAAGCCTAATTCCCGTTTTGCATTAAGTCGTCCACGGCCTTTGCAAGGCCAACCAGGTAGTCATCTCCCTTGGGATGTCTGGTGAGCGCGACGAGGATATACTGTCGATTGTCCCCGGTGATGATTGCCGAGTCGTGCAGCCAGTCCTGCCACGAACCCCATTTGCGCAAAATCTGCACATCGCGACCGCTGAGGCCTTTCACAAACTTGATGTTGTCGTGTGGGATGTCAGGGGAAGCAAAAATCTCTCGCATGGTCTTCGAAGCCGCGGGTGACACCAACTTGCCTTGTTCGAGCATCAGGCAGTAGCGCAGCAATTGCCGAACGGTCGCGGCGTGGGAGTTGTCGGCGACCGGAGAACCGATTCGCTCGTCGCCCTTGCCGTAATGCTTGCCCACCCAGATGCCGCCACCATTGTTCGTGTCGTAGAAGTGGTAGGAATTGAGCACCGCCTGGATTTGCTTCAACCCCAGTTCGCGCGAAAACTTCGTGGCCATCTCATTGTTCGAGGCTTTGGCCATCAAACCCAGTTCGTGCCTTGTCTGGGCAGTCAGGTTTGTGGCTGCTTCGGGATGTGTTTGGAAGTAGGCGAGCAAGATGCCAATCTTTGGAATACTCGCCGCGTATTCTTCACGGTCGGGGTGAATCATCGCCAGGCGGAGGTTCTTCAAGTCCAGCAGGCCAACCGCCGTCTGTTCCGTGGTCATGCCCAACTGAGCGCGCAGATCGGCATCGATCTTCTCCAGCTTCGATTGCAATGCCGGAGTCGCTGGGGTGTTGTAGTCGAGCACGTAGCTTTGGAGATTGGTGACGTCTCCCGCTGCTGCGATGGTGCGATCACTCATGAAGAACAGGGCCGCTAACGCGAGTCGGATGGCGACGTTGGTCACAGTTGTCACTTGATTGGATAACCGTTCCAAAGCCAGGCGAGCGCTTCTGGAAGGGTTTGATTCTTTACCTTGCCATCGCAGTGCTTTGATTCTTTGGAAAGCACAAAGCGATAGTGATAGCCCTTGGCCTTCAACGCGGCCGCCATTCGCTCATTGGCCATCACCCAATTGTGCAAGGACGCCTCGTCGCGCCCGTAACCGTTGTCCTGCTCGCTGACGTGCAGCCAGATTCGGATGGGTTTCGCTTCGCTCTTCGGAATCAGGTTCTCGTGATACTCCCACGCACCATGCGGTGATTCCGGATTCACCGGCCACTGTTGGTTCACGTAAGTTCCCGAATAACTGAGCACGCGCCGATACAGGTCGGGACGAAACCATGCCATTGTGAACGCCGCGGCGGCGCCCGAACTGCACCCCATCGTCGCACGACCTTCCGGATCTTTGGTGAACGTCACGTTGTAATCTTTCGTGATGCGCGGCAAAACCTCGGTTTCGATGAACGTCGTGTATTTGTCGGAAACCGTGTCGTATTCGAGTCCGCGTTGACTGCCTTGCGCGTCGCCACCGCCCGAATTGATCATGACGGCAATCATCACGGGCAGTCGCTTCTCATGAATCATGTTGTCGAGCACCGCGGGTAACTGGTTCGTGTAGCCGATGCCGTCCTGCACGACGATGAATGGCGCGGGCGTCCCGGCCACATATTGCTTCGGCACGTAGGCGCACACTTGTCGCTTGTAGGGCACGACACCGGGCTGCCTTTTCGCGATGCCTGGATAAATCTTACTGTTCTCGGAATTCATCGTGAACAAATGCAACGTTCCTCGCGGGACCCCGTCTTTTACCGTGAGTTCCGGCGCGTTGGTGTAGTTCGGTCCGATGACAAAGTCCCCGTCTGCCATCGCGTCAGCCGCGTTAGCGGGCCTTGAACTGAACGCCAGACCCATCAAAGTCATTGCAAACGCAATCCGCACGATGTTTGTTTTCATTGGGAGAAAGATGTGTGCGCACGATAAGACCCCCACTGGCAAATGCAACGCCGAATCATGGGTCAACGATTGAATCCGGACATGAACTGTTTGGTTTGAGCGGGGTCGTGCTTCATCCGGAGTCGCCAAAGCATTTCTTCCGGGCTCACGACACGTATGCTTTTTGGCAGGCGCGCGGCGCACCAGGTGACTGGTGAATAGCCGCGCTCGCCACCATTCGCGGACGCATCCTCTTGCGGCATGTCTTCGGCGTTTTCGTTCGCTCCGGGAGCTTTCTTGAAGAAGGACCAGGCGTGGGCAATGACCCAATCGTAGCGCGGAAGTTCCGTCTTCGAGGTGCGTTCAACGGTTTCGCGAATCTCATGAGCGACCCGGGCGGGTGTCCCGGCCCGCGGACGGTTGTTGGAATGTTCCCAAATGGAGTAACGAGCCGTGATGACGGGCACGTCAACACCGTTGCGGTCCTTCACCCAAAACGTCCGGCCGGCGCCCCCTTCATACGGACTGTATTGAAAGGCGAGGATGCCCAGCAAACCATCGGTCTGACTGGCGATGACCTCATAGGCTTTGCGCGCGTCGGGTGAATCGACTCGCGCCAGATTGAAACCGAGGATGCGCGTGCCGGTCTGGTTCATCAGTGCCCAGGTACGTTTCGCCTGGGTCGCGAGCAATTCCCAGCGATTGGAGCGCGCGTTGCCGAAATGATCGGGATAATAATAACCGCCGCCCCATTCGATGAACCAATCGTTGGTGGAGCGCGTGGTCGTAGCGTAGTCAATGATGGAGGGACACAATTGCGCCAGGTGCGCAAAGCAGGTGGACCAACCGAATGGGATGCTTCCTCGCGCAGGATTGCTCCAGTAACTCGGGTTGCCGCGAAAGAAGTTTCCTTGAAGCCATTGCACGTTGTCGCCGTCGGTCAGGACGAAACTCACCGCGCTGCGCTGATCCTTCCAGTCAATCGTGCTGGGATCGAAGTCCTTTGCCTTTGCGCCCGGCAGCTTTTCCGAGCCAGCCATCAACACGGGGAGGTTCAAGCACCAGTCGGTCGCGGTTTGAATGTGACCAAAGCGTGAAGACAGGTCGGTGGAATCGAATTCATCTCCGCCATTCCAACCGAGGATGGGCGAGAGCGGTTCGAGCCAGGCCATGGCCGATGATGTGAGATCGGTATGGCCGTAGGTGGTGAAAACCTTTTGGGCAATCGCCAGATCGCGGACGTGGGGTTTGGCGGGATCTTGAGTGCAGAGCAGGCGGCGATTGAACTGGCTGCGAAAGGTTTGAAAACACCAGGCCTGAGTTTTATCTCTCGCGTCCATCAAAAGCGTCAAACCGCGCGCCTTGGCTTCTACTTCCAATTCCTCGTCAATGATGATGCAATCAAGCAAGCTGGCCAAACTCGTCGCTACATTCACCGAACAGTCCATGTTCGAGCGATGCTCGTTGAGTTCACCGCGTGAGCGGTCGAGGCGATACAGGATGTAACCTTTGATAACACCGCGCTTCGCATAGCGGTCCACCAGTTCCCACGGCTCAAAAGTGCCTGCCGGCCTGACTTCAGGATTAGCCGCAAGCCAGCGCGCGTACCAGTCTTCCAGGTCAACATTTCCATTATCAACCCAGACGAGTTCATCGTTGCGACCTTCATTGACCGCTTTCGCTGCGAGCCCGGCCACCGATTGAACCATCATTTGCAGCGCGAGCTTTGGTTCGGGGAATTCCTGTTGATTGGGCGTTCGGACGACGGTCTTCGGCAAAGCCTGCACCGGCCACCACCGAGCTGCTTCGGCGGCGCTGGTGGGGACGCTAGAACCGACAATCCAGATTGCGGTTAGCAATGCACCAAGCCATTGGAGTTTGCCGAAGTTCATCCGCCGCAGATTCGTAGGCCAGGGTTGGGCGGTCAATGCGATTCGTTTCGACCAGGTTTATTGCTCCGGGGCTTTACTCGACGCTCTGCCCGGAGTATTCAGTTCAGAACCATGAAACGAGTTTCATTGCTTCTCTTGTTCTGCGGTTGCTTCAGCCTGCCGGTGTTTCCGTGCACCACGTTTGTGATGCAGGGCGGCGAGCGAATTTACTTTGGGCGAAACCTCGATTGGGATTGGGAGTCGGGCATGGTGTTCGTCAATCAGCGCAACGTTCAGAAGCACGCCTTCGTTGCCGCGGAGAATGCGGTGAAGTGGAAGTCGAAGTATGGCAGCGTGACGTTCAATCAGTTCGGTCGCGAAATGCCCTTTGGCGGAATGAATGAAGTCGGATTGGTCGTGGAGAACATGTGGCTGGATGAAACGAAATATCCCGCCACCGATTCCCGGCCCGAAATCAGCATGCTGCAATGGATTCAATACCAGCTCGACAATTGTAAGACGGTTGAAGAGGTAATCGCTACAGACAAGCAAATCCGCCTCGAGAATACCCCGGTGCGCGCGCGCATTCACTATCTCGTGTGTGATGCCAACGGTGATACGGCGACGATTGAGTTTCTTGATGGGAAAATGGAAGTTCACCGCGGCAAAGACCTCGGCCATCGTGCGCTGGCGAACGACCCATACAAGCCTTCGACTGAGTACCTGAAAGCCAACCCGCAGCCGGACGACCTTTCAAAGCCGTTGGCCAGGACAGATTCTTTAAATCGCTTTTGTCGAGCCGCAGCTCGCGCGACAGCGTTCAAGCCCGCCAAGGACTCATCACAAGACGTGGCGTATGCGTTTGCTACTTTGGATCAGGTGCGACAGGGCAAATACACGGTTTGGCAAATGGTCTACGATGTGCCCGCGCGCCAGATTCACTTTCGCACGCTCACGAACCCGCAAACACGACGGGTCGATTTAAAGGGGCTAAACTTCGATTGCAATCAGCCCGTGCAATGCGCGGACATTCAAGAGAACTCTGCCACAACGGGAACCCTTCCCTTCAAAGATTTCGACGAAGCCGCACATCGGAGTTACCTCACCGAGCTTGTTTCGCAGGACTCGTTCAAGCAGCAGGTCGGCAATGTTTCGGGGATGATCGAGCCCCTGCTTTTCACATTGCGGACTTACAAATGTGCCGATCAGTAAATTTCAGTCACTTTTTGGAGAACGATTCGACAAACGACTTCAGCAGTTGGTGTATTTCCTGGACGATATCCTCTCTTGAGGCGCGCATGCTTTCGAACCGGCTTGAAGAGGACTTGATTTGTTCGAGCAACTGATGGGCTGACTCAATGCGTCGCCGCCGCTCGGCGTCACGCGCTTGCGCGATCCAATCGAGAATTGCCTTCAAGGACGCCTGCCAACCCGGCACGCCGATCCGGTGGCAAATGTCGGACAGTTGGCGTTTGAACGCTAATTCGTCGAGTGGATCGCTTTCGCGGATGCAAGGCAGGTCTGTAACATCGTCGCCGCCACCGACAAAGCGGCTGAACCAACCGCCTCCACGGGATTGCTTGGCAAAGGCCATGGGTGCAGCAACTGGGGCATGCATTGCGCATGCCGCTGCCATTCCTCCTGCAACCGCCTGGCTTGGCTGAAACAGTTCGTGGACGGCGACCGCGACTTTCTCGGATTCATCCCAGGCGAAAAACGCGGTCAACGTGCAGATCAGATTACTCTGCACCGAGAGCGCGACGGCCTGGTTTTCATTGCCTTCAGCGATCAGGCGCTGCATTCGAGACCGGCACCAGTGCAGATAAGGCGACTCGGAAGAGCAGGGCTGTTGCTCAAACTGAATCGTGACAGATTCGGACAATGGTGTCCTTGCGGTGAGTTCCATCGGTTTGGGGGTGGTTGACCGGGCACTGAGGTAATGGACCTGGCCGGCGTACAGATTGGGAATCCGGTTATCCGCGAGTTCCCATCCGTCGGCCAGTTTGAGGTCGATTAACACGGGTTGGCCCAGCGTCTGGCCGAGCGTTGTGACGGCCTGCGGGATGTCGTCATTCGGATTCAATGAATGGAAGGTGCCCCCTTGTTGGCGGCACACTGCGAGCAACAGCGAATCGTTGAGTACAACATCAATACCGAAGCAGTGCACGGGCAGATCGGAAGCGGGCTTCAGCAAACCCAGAATGGCGGATTCATTTCCGATCTGGGCGTCGGTGATCAAAATCAGGTTCTTGTCCCGGCCCCGCGAATGTTTGGCCGCAACCTCCAGAACGTGCTGCAACGCCGGTCGCATTTCAGTGCCTCCGGCGGTGCCGATTTTCTCAATGGTTTGAAGCTGTCGGTCTGCAAGCAGTTCGCCGATCGGGAGCGGTCGCTCGGCGAAATCCTGGTGTCGGCTCTCAAAGAACGTGATCATTGCACGATCGGCTGGACCCAGGACCCGCAGGCAACTCAACAGGGCTTCGGTGGCTTTGGCCCACTTCTCGCCCTGCATGCTGCCGGAACGATCCACCAGAAAGTAGAAATCCACGGGGGCTCGCTCGGTTAGTGATTGTTTGGGGGCGCGGATTTCCAACAGGGCATAGGCCTCGGCGCCTTTCTGTCGAATCCAGACTCGCGAGGCCACGGCCTGGGTCTCGCACTCGTTCCAACGCAAAACGAAATCCCGATCTGGAACGTCCGCTTTATCCGTCAGGGTAATGCGCAACTGTTCCTCCGTTCGACGGACGGTAATCGGATGGCTCGGAGACCTAAGATTGCTTTCGGCTACGAACCTTCCGTCCAGCGTGCCGCGGATTTCGATGTAAGCCGCATCCGGGTGCTCGGCGTCAATCCGAACTGGCCTGATTCTCGAAGCGTCCGGCACCTCGTCCGTATCGTCGATAACGCCTTTGCCCCGGTTGTTGCGAAGAAGCGCCTTGCCTGGGATGTAACGGATGCCCGGACAGAAGGGAATTTCGATCGAGCACGTCCGCTGGCTCTCCGTCACCGTTGCGCCTCCAGCCAGGCTATGGCGGAGCGGCTGGAAATATTTCAACTGCATGATAACCAGATCGTCGGGTTGAAGGTTTCCGAGCGACAACGTGAACAGGTTGCCACGCTCCAATTCCATCATGGCCGTTCGAAATCCGTCAGCCTTTTTCTCGGCGGCGAGCTTCCGTGCCTCCGTCCGTTCGTGCACCTGCGCCCGGATGATGCGGCCGTTGATGTCTGCCTCGCAGGAAAACACCGCGGCGTCTGCCGGCAAGGGAAAGACATACTCGCAATCCAGTGCCTGCTTATTTTCCTGACGAAAGATTTGCGTCATCGAAACCTCCGCCATACCGGAGAGCACGGTGAAGTCGCATTCGACACCTTTTAGCGGCAGGATGACGCGTTCCGACTCGATTATGGCGAACAGGCCGAAAGGTTCCAGAGTGGGATTGGGAAATCGTGTTTTCATAAGGTTTAATTCCGATGGGATCCACTGACGGGTTCGCTCTGTGAGCGAGTTGTCCGGAGCAGTTGATTAATCTTTTCGATCACGGTCCGGGGCAACTGCCGGTTCTGACGGGAAATCAGGATGAACTCGTCTACCAGGGTAACCACGGACCAGGATTCGCTCGCTGCCGGTGCTGTGAAGGGGACGGCAATGGAGAGGGTTTTCGCGCCTCGCTTCGTGACCTGCTTCTCCAAAGCCACGAGGTCGTCGAAGCTCTTGCCATATAGTTCGTCACGAATTTTGCGAAGCGGCAACCCTTGGGCTTGATATAGTCGAATTGCTATCAACTGCAATCGATGCTTGTCGGAGAATGTCTTGGCATAGTTGCCATGGGGCGGATCGAGAAGCCCGAGAGTACGGTAATACCGAATGTTGCGCTCGGTGATTGCCTCGGCCGCCTGCCCGTTGGCCGGCGCGATTCGGTGCTGTTGGCACCAATCCTGAACCGCGGCAGCGAGTTCTTCGAGGGAGAATTCGGTAGCCATGTAGCCTTTTTAACACGTGACAGTGTTACTGTCAAGTGTGCGTTTTGGAGGAAGGTGACTGGTCAAATCCTGGTGACAGCCGGATTCTTTGAGCGCGTGTTTTTGTCCCGCCGTAGGGACACGCTGAAAATAGCCCGGCGTTTCAACGCCGGGGAGCACATGGGCAGCCTGACGAATCCCGAAGGGACGGCTGAAACCACCTCCAGTCTCCACTTCAACCGTCCCTTCGGGACTCGATCTACCGAAGAGGTGAAATCAAGGTCACTGCACTGCCGAAATGCTCGTGAGAAAGCGGAGCAGGATCTTTGCGAGCTTGTCGACCGCGTAAACATGGAGGAAATGACCTGCCTCGGGAATCTGCTCGAAGGTGAAATGCGGGATCAGGGACGCGGCCTTGTCGGCGTCGAACCGAGGCTGGGCAGCACCGACGTACAGAACCGGGCACAGAACGTTCGGCAGGATTTCCTCTGGTCTGAGATCGCCAGCTTGCTCTGGCAGAAACCGCAGTACTGCCTCGGGCGCGGAGCACATGGTTTGAACGATCGCATCGCAACGTGCGTCGCGTTCGGTTTCCAGGAAAAATGATTTTCGCACGACGCCCGCAAACTGCTCGCGGAAATCCGGCGCCGCCAGCAATGCCTCGAGCGCGGGATAGACTCCGGTTAGCCGCGCTGCGGCGGGCAGAGTACCATCCAGATTGATGACGGCTCGGGGTTGGATGACGCCCGCTGCTGCCGCGATCAGGCACAGCACGCCGCCCATGCTGTGCCCCAGGAACACCGGGCGTTCCAGCTTCTGTTCGATGCAGAATTCGGTGATGGCGCGAGCATAGGATTCAAAGCCGGGTTTGAAATTTTCCAACGGAGTTTTTCCATGACCCGGAAGGTCGAGCCTGAAAACGCGGAAATCATCGGCGAGCAATCCACGCAGTTCGGTGAATTGCCCGCCGTTGCAAGCCCAACCATGGACGCAGATCAAAGGAACGCGACCGCGACCTGAAGTCTCAAACGACAATCGTTGGCTCATTCCTGATTCTGACAAAATTGGCGTTTTGTTGCCAGTGTCAGACATTCTCCTACGTCGTCTGCAGGATGCCGCGTTGATGTGCGTAATGGGGGCCAAAAGAGAATTGGCGTGAATTCTTTTGAAAGATGCACCGCCGATGAGGCTTACTAGAGTTACGAGACGCTATGCTGGCTGAACCAGGTACGGATGCGCTGTTCCCGACGAGGCAGAGCCTGCTCACCCGCTTGCACGATTGTGCGGATCAGGAGGGGTGGCGCGAGTTTTTTGACTCTTATTGGCGACTCATTTACAACGTTGCCCGCAAGTCGGGCCTCGCTGATGCCGAGGCGCAGGACGTGGTGCAAAACACCTTCGTGTATCTGGCCCGGCGGATGCCGCGCTTCCGCTATGACCGGACGCGGGGCGCTTTCAAGTCGTGGCTGAGGGCCGTCACGCGCTCCCGCATCAGCGTTTATCGCCGGAGAGAAAAGGCCGACCCGAAGTTTAAGTTGGAGCCGCTTTATGGCGATGAGGATGAGGACTCGTCTCTAATTGAGCAGATGCCCGACCCGGCAGCGGACCGGCTCGATGAAGTATGGCAACGCGAATGGGAAGAGAACCTGTTGAAGTCAGCGTTTCGCCGAGTGCGATCCAAGGTGACGTCGCAACAGTTACTCATCTTTCGCACCGCATCCATTGAGAAGCTTTCGGCGGGTCAGGTCGCCAGGAAACTTGGCGTCAGTCTTGCCCAGGTCTATCTGGCGCGTCATCGCGTCGGCAAACTGTTGAAAGCTGAAGTCGAACAGCTGCGTCGCGAAACCGAGTAAATCCCGTTGAACGCCGAATCGGCGCGTGGTCTAATTCCGGCGTTCCACTGCTGAACTTATTTTAACCCTTTTGCGCCGATTTGAATCGTCCCACCATCCCTGACCACGCCTTGCTGCGACCGATTGGACGCGGTGCGTACGGTGAAGTCTGGCTGGCTCGCAATGTCATGGGAGCATTGCGGGCGGTGAAGGTTATCTGGCGTCGGCAATTTGAACATGACCGACCGTTCGAACGCGAATTTGCCGGCATTCAACGATTTGAACCGGTCTCACGCAGTTCCGGAGGGTTGGTTCACGTGTTGCACGTCGGCCGGAACGATGCGGAGGGTTACTTTTATTATGTGATGGAACTGGCGGATCGCCTGCCGAGTGCCGATGGGGCGGTGACGAACGGTGATGGCGAGATTGCGGCGACAGACTCCTACAGCCCCCGCACGTTGCGGTCTGATCTGATCCAGCGCCGGCGGCTGCCTCCCGGCGACTGCCTGCGTTTGGCCATAGAAATTGTCAGCGGGCTCGCTCAACTGCATCGGCAAGGACTGGTTCATCGCGACGTAAAGCCCGGCAATATCATTTACGTTCAAGGCCGGGCTAAACTGGCGGACATCGGGTTGGTTTCGTCTGGCGACGAGGGACGGACCTTTGTGGGCACGGAAGGCTACATTCCTCCGGAGGGTCCCGGTTCACCTGCGGCTGATCTCTACGCGCTGGGGATCGTGCTTTACGAATCGAGCACCGGCTATTCTCCCGAGAAGTTTCCGGACGTGCCGCCAGAATGGTTTACGGAGCAAGCGGATGGCGACGCGCTTGAATTCCACGAGATCATCCTGAAAGCCTGTGAAGCCCAACGCGACCGCCGTTACGCGAGCGCCGAAAGGATGCAGGCGGATCTGGCGTTGCTCCAAAGCGGGCAAAGCATTCGGCGCACTCGCGCATTGGAACGGCGCTACGCTCAATTACGCTGGAGTGGGATTGTGGGAACGGTCTTGCTGGTTTGTGCCCTCGGCGGGGTGCTCTTTGCGAACTACCGCGCCCGAATTGCCTCCGAGATCAGCGCGAACGAAGCAAAGCTGCGTCAACACGCGCAGGATTTACTCGTTCGCGCTGAAAGCGCGGAGCAGGAGGCGCGTCAGCAGCTTTATACGGCGCTGCTCGAACAAGCGCGGGCGACGGTGGTCAGCGGCGAACTTGGCCATCGAGTCCGCGCCCTCGATGCACTACGGCGCGCAGCCGCCATTTCCAACACCGCTGCGCTTCGCGGCGTGGCGATGGCTGCGTTGGCCTTGCCGGATCTTTCGTTCGAACGTGAGCTGCCGGTCGCTCCGGAGGCGATGGTGAAACTGGATCCAGCGTTCGAACGAATCGCCCTTTGCCGCAACGATGGCCCGGTCGAGATTCGTGCGGTGCAGGATGATCGATTGCTCGCCACACTGCCCGCCAGCACCAGATTGATGACCTATGTGATCCATTGGAGCAGTAACGGACGTTTCCTGGCGGTGAAACGCGACCATCCCCCCAGCGGCGCACGGGCGGATTGGGAAATCTGGGAAGTGGCGGGCCCGAAATGCGTTCTCTTGCTGCGGGATAATCCCCGCGGTGCGTTCGCTTTTCATCCGCGCCTGCCGCGGATTATCCTCGGCCGCGAGCCGGCAACTGCCTCCATCCGGGATTTGGAAACCGGCCGCGAACTCGCGCGACATCCGCTGGCAGGCACACCGGTAATTCTAAAGTTCGGCCCGGACGGTCAATCCTTCGCCGCCTCAATTCCATTAGGCACAAACTGGATGATTGCGGTCCACGACGCCAACGACGGCACGCTCCAGGTCAGTCAGCAGTTCACCAATGCGGTCACGGATTTCAACTGGCATCCCAGCGGGCGCTGGCTGGGGGTGCCCGACCATAGCGGCGTGGTTCAGTTGATGGACGTGCGGACGGGTGAAACACGCACCCTGGGTCGCCACAAAGCAAATGCGGTGGTGGCGGAATTCACTTCGGACGGACGCTACCTCTTTAGTGGCGGATGGGATCGTGAGTTGATTTGCTGGGATGTAAAGGCGATGAGGAGGGCGTTTTCAATTGCGCTCGATAGCGTCAATGTTCAGCTCAGCTCGGATGGCCGCCAATGCGCCGTCGTTCGAGCCCAGCCGGAAGCGCGCGTGCAATTGCACACGCTCGAGCGGCCCGTGCCGCGCGAGTTCGCGGAAGATTTGGGCGGGCCTCGCGGTTTTGCCGCCTTCTCCAGCGAGGGGCGCTGGCTGGCGGCCTCGGGCGACGAGCGTTGGGTGGTGTGGGATCTCTACAGTGACGCTCCCGGTGCGGCAATGAAGGGCTTTCCGGAAACCCGCCTGAGCTTTGCCGCAAACGGTGACCTCTTCGTCAATCCCCGCGGCAACGGTTCGCGCTGGCGGGTAAGTGCGGGAACGAACGCAACGTCGCCGCCCCAAATCGAGCGGCTTGATTTGCCGAGAGCGGCAGACTTGTTTTCACTTTGCCTGGTTTCCAATGGCGCGGTGCTTACGGGTGCCAGTGGCTCGCGACTGGCCGCTTACAGTCAGGGCGCAGGAGACGAGACTCGCTGGTCACCTACAATTCCCGGCTTGAATGGCACTTCACCAGATGAGAAATGGCTGGCGATGTTTCGGCCATACAGTCCGGATCTCCATGTTTACGATTTGGCAAACTTTTCGCCCGTGACCGTGCTCACCAACAAACAACCCATCGCGCAATTCAGTTTTTCTCCGCGGGGCGATGAAGTAGCGGTGGCCTGCCGGAAAGGAGTCGAGTTCTGGAGCACGACGACCTGGCAGCGCACGCGCCACCTGACCAACTTCAACGGGATCTTTTATTCGCCAGACGCACGGACGCTTTGGCTCTCCGTGGATTACAGTTCGGCGGGTCTCTACGACGCCCGCACCATCGAACCATTGCTGCCGCTTCCACCCAACACCCGCCCGCTGGCCCTCAGCCCGGATGGTCGCCGGCTTGCCGTGAACGTGGATTCGCGCCGCTTGCAGTTGTGGGACTTGGCGGAAACCCGCCGGCAACTCGCAAAGTTAGGGTTGGATTGGCAGGAATAAAGGCAGGGCGCGTTCGCTAATCGCATGACGCGAATGGAGTGACGGGACCTACTCGCATTTTGTTGAAAGACTCGCGCGGCGGCAGGCTTACCAAAGGGATGAACCGGGTCTGCTCATTTGTGCAGTAACGCGAACCAACAATGAAACCTGCGTTTCTCAGCCGTTTCCCACACAAGCCGTTTACGGCGAGGCCGCTTCAAACTCATAACTCCCATGCCAGTTACGCTGAAAGCCAAAGTCACACTCCTCCTCATGCCGCTATTCTCCTGGTGATCCAATCCGAGCACGGAGACTCAGCCAACAAGTTCCAATGAACGAAACTGTCCCTGCGTTGCAGCGCCCCCTGCCTTCGTGCTCCAGTTGCAATCGGCGCGTCCCGCCGAACTGGTCGCTGAGCTTGAGCGTCAGGGGTCGCCGATGGTGGGCCCGGACATGGCTCGCATTCGCCGCCGTCGCCTGCTGGTGTGCGCTTTGGCTGCCAACGGCAGGCCGCAGTGCCGAGACTTTCAGCGATGCGAACTGGGTCACCCTCGGCGGAATCCCCGGGGTACATTCCGTTTACTCATCTCCGATTAACGCGGTCGTCGCGGATGGCTCGGGCAATATTTATATTGGCGGCAATTTCGACATCGTGGGTGATACGTTTGCTAACGGCGTCGCCAAATGGGATGGGACTCGTTGGTCGGCGCTCGGTTCGGGAATAAACGGCTTTGTGAATGCGCTGGCGGTGTCGGGCAGCAACCTTTATGTGGGAGGCTGGTTTTTGGCGGCAGGCGGCCTCGCCATCACGAACGTCGCCAAGTGGAATGGGAGCACCTGGTCGCCCCTGGATTCGGGAATTGCCCGCGGGATAAACGATCAAGATCAGGTCTATGCGCTGGCGTTGTCGGGTGGCGACTTATATGTGGGCGGCTCCTTCAGACAGGCCGGCAATGCCAGCGTACATAACATTGCCAGATGGGACGGGGTCAGTTGGTCGGGACTGGGCAATGGAGCAAACGAAGGTGTTAACGCGCCCGTGCTGGCATTGTTGCTGGCCGGCAGTGACCTTTATGCAGGTGGCGATTTCACAAGCGCAGGTGGTAACGCGGCTGGTTTTGTTGCCAAATGGAACGGCAGTGGTTGGTCGTCGCTGGGTTTGGGGATCTCTGGCTTCGGAGGTGTCAGCTCGCTGGCTCAGAACGGCACGGACCTCTATGCAGGTGGCTGGTTTGATACCGCGGGCGGCAACCCGGCCAGTAATATCGCCAAATGGGATGGGAACAGTTGGTTGGCGCTGGGTTCAGGAATGAATTCTCCTGTCATCTCGCTGTCGGCGTCAGGCGGCAACCTCTATGCGGGAGGGAATTTTACGACGGCGAATGGAATTGCAGCCAGGCGTATCGCCAAATGGGATGGGACTAATTGGTCAGCGCCGGCTTCCGGCATGAACAACTCCGTGTTAGCGCTGGCGGTATCCGGAACCAACCTGTATGCGGCTGGCCCTTTCACAAGTGCGGGTAGCAATGCTGTTGATTACATCGCGCGTTGGGACGGTGATCATTGGTCGCCGATCGCCTCGGGGTTGCTGCCCAATGCGGTAACCGCATTAGCGGTCTCCGGCGGCACGGTCTATGCCGGAGGTTGGCTGTCACAGGTCTTCGGTGGACCCAAAGAGATACCTCAAATCTCGCGCTGGGATGGGAGCACTTGGTCCGCACTGGCAACGGAATTCGACGGTAGCGTGCTCTCGCTAACCGTGTCCGGCAGCAACGTGTATGCGGGAGGCGCTTTCACCACCATGGGAGGCAGCACAGTCAATTATGTCGCCAAATGGAATGGAAGCACCTGGTCCTCCCTGGCTTCCGGAATGAATGCCCCGGTCCGCGCGTTGGCACTCTTGGCGAATAATCTCTATGCGGGGGGCGATTTCACGATGGCAGGCGGCGTCGCGGCCAACTCGGTTGCCAAATGGGACGGAGTCAGTTGGTCGTCTTTGGGTTCGGGGATTTCGGGTGGAAATGGCGTCAACGCGATGGCCGTTTCCGGCAGCAATCTCTATGTGGCAGGCATTTTTACGACGGCGGGCGGGATTGCGGCTACCAACGTTGCCAAATGGGATGGGAACACCTGGTCGGCGCTCGGTCCGGGGCTGGAGGGCTTTGTGAATGCGCTGGCGGTGTCGGGCAACAATCTGTATGCCGGCGGCAACGATCACGTTCGCAAATGGGATGGGGTCAGTTGGTCGGAGGTCGGATCGGGGAGTCCACCTGCAAACGCATTGGCCGTGTATGGCAGCAATGTGTATGCGGGGTTTTCCAGTTTCGGGTTTCCATACCCTGGCAATTATTTTGCCAGATGGGATGGACTCACCTGGACGTCGGGCGGTGTCGGAATGAACAGCACCGTCGCTGCGCTCATCGTGTCGGGTAGCGACCTCTATGCGGGAGGCTTTTTTACGACGGCGGGCGGAAAGATTTCGAGCTTCGCGGTGAAGGCCGTTTTAGACCTGTCCGTGCAGAGCTTGCAGACGGGTATGCCTGGGCCTGGCACGAACACCCTGACTTTCGAGGGTATCCCCGGCTCGCAATACATCGCCCAGTTCGCCACCAACCTCTCCGGCAGTCCGTGGTTCACGTTCGCCACCAATACAGCGCCGGCCAGTGGCCTTTGGACAGTGAAAGACCCGGCGGCTACAAATGCGCAACGCTTCTATCGTGCCACCACGCCCTGAGGCCGCTGAGGGCATCAATGTGTGGACGATGTCAGGCTCCTTGGCAAGTAGCGATGATGACGCCGCAGGACGGATGCGAACCGTAAAGGGGATATCGGTAGCGCAGACTTGGTCGCATTTTGTTGAAAGACTCGCGCGGCGGCAGGCTTACCAAAGGTATGAACCGGGTCTGCCCAATCTATGCATCGGCTATTGTCATATGCCTGGTCGCCACCGCTTGGGCTCAAACGAATTCATCGTCGCCGCCGTTAAAGATTAACCGCACCATCCCAAGGTTTGATCCGCCGAAGGAGGAGTTGGAGTTTTCTGCCCATCCCAGCACCCAGGAAATTTCCCGCGCCCGAGTGTTCGAGGAGCCGCTCGTTCCGATTGGCGGCGAACCAGGCGTGGAGGAGAATGCGGAGTTGGCGGTGGCGCTCAATGATTCCTTCACCGTCCTGACCGCTGGCGCGCGTAACGGATCGTTCGCCAATTTCTCTTATCCCTCGAACCTGGTGACGATGCAGTTGAGCAACAGCCCAACCGCAGTGATTCTTCGCGTGACAAATGTCCTCGCCGGCATTCCCCAACCGGTATTTCTGCCACCCGAGTTGATGGGCTCAGACATCAAGCTGTCGTGGACTGCAGCGTCCAACGCGACGTACCGACTCGAGTTCAACCCGGACATTGCGAATTTGACCAACTGGAATCCGGTCGTCGGTGACGTAATCGCCACCAGCAACACCGTCAGCAAGATAGACGCGTTGACGCCGAGCAATCGGCTCTACCGCGTGCGCGTCCTGCCTTGATTGGTCGAAACCCAAAACAAAACTGGAACTCAAAGGCCGCTGACAATTACGCCTCGCAGTGCGTAAATTCACCGGTTTGAGGCAGTGCAGGAGAATCTTTAGTGAAAGAACTATGAAAACTGGATCCATCATCTCAGTCGCAGTGTGGGCTCTCTTAGCCCTCATCTATCAACCATCAACCAGCTTCGCTGAAGGCACGGCCTTCACCTACCAGGGGCAGTTAAGTGACAACGGCAGTCCGACGACTGGAGTTTATGATTTACGATTTACGATTTACGATTTGTCGAGTGGTGGGTTGCAACAGGGCCCGACCTTGACCAACTCAGGCGTTGTAATCAGCAACGGCCTGTTCACCGTCACGCTGGACTTTGGAAATCAATTCCCCGGTGCGGACCGCTGGCTGGAAATCGGGGTGCGGACCAATGGTGCTGGGGCATTCATAGATCTGACGCCGCGCCAACAGATCACCTCTGCGCCCTATGCGATTCAATCGGCGAACGCGGCGACGGCGGCCAGCGCCGCAGTGGCGACAACGGCTACCAATTTCTCCGGTTCGTTGTCCGGCAACGTCACCGGGCCGCAAGCCGCGACCGTGGTTAGCACCGTGGGCGGTGTCACAGCCGCCAATGTGGCTTCCGGCGCGAACCTCGCCAACGCCGCCACCAGCGCCAACGCGGCCAACGCCATCGTGCGGCGTGATGCAGGCGGAAGTTTCTCTGCGGGGAGTCTTACCCTCGCTGGCAATTTGGATCTGCCGGCGACAACAGCGAGCGCGGGCATTGTTAAAATTGGGGGCGCGAATGTGCTGCATACCTTTGGGGGGAATACGTTCGCCGGACCGAATGCGGGCAACATGACAATGACGGGCAACCAAAATACGGGCATCGGTCTTAGTGCTCTGACCGCGAACACAAGCGGCGTTGACAACACTGCCAATGGTTCTTTTGCCCTGAGCGCCAACACGCAGGGCGGCGCCAACACCGCCAGCGGCAGCTACGCGCTTAACTCCAACACCACCGGCAATCACAACACCGCCGTCGGAGCTTATACGCTCGGCTCGAACACCAATGGCATTCGTAACACGGCCATCGGAGCGGAGGCGCTCTTTGCCAACACCAGCGGTTCCGGCAACACCGCCAATGGCATGCTGACGCTCCGATTCAATACGATTGGCAGCGATAACACGGCTGATGGCTACCAGGCGTTGTTCAGCAACACGGCCGGCTCGGACAACACGGCCATCGGCGTTGATGCGCTTTACAACAACACCGTCGGTGTCGGCAACACGGCCCTTGGCAAGCGGGCCCTTTACAGCAACACAAATGGTGTCGGTAACACGGCCAACGGCTGGGGCGCGCTCCAAGGCAACACCAGCGGCTCATACAATACCGCCTCCGGAGACAATGCGCTTGGCGCCAACTCCACCGGGTCCGAAAACACGGCCTACGGTTTCCATGCACTTCATTTCAACACCACCGGCTCCGGCAATACGGCCAGTGGTTATGAGGCGCTTTCCGACAATGGGAGCGGCACGGAGAACACGGCTGCGGGCGCGTTCGCGCTCTTCCACAACACGGGTGGCAGCAACAATGTCGCGGTCGGCTATGGGGCGCTTAACAACAACACGACCGGCAGCAATAATATTGCAGTCGGTAATCGTGCCGGTTATCTCACTACGACCGGCAGCGGAAATATTCAAATCGGTACTTCCGGGCCGGCCACCGAGAACAACGTCATTCGGATCGGTGGTGCCCAGACGAACACATTCATTGCTGGTATTTCCGGCAGCACCGTGACCGGCGGAAGCGTCGTGGTCGTGGATGGCAACGGCCAGCTAGGAACGTCACCGGCAGTCGGCGTCTGGAGCAGTTCCGGAGGTAATGTCTATCGCACCAACGGCAGTGTCGGCATCGGCACCGCCGCTCCGGCACATCCGTTGCACATTGCCGCGAGCGAACCGGTCATAATTCTGCAGGACACCGCCCACAGTGCCATCGGTCAGGTCGGTTTCATCAGTTTCCGGAACAACTCGTCTGCCGAAACCGCATGGGTCGGTTATGGCACTGTGGCCGACCCTGACTTCTCCATCGTCAACGCGCGTGGAAGTGGGGACATCGTCCTGAATCCACTTCTGGGCAACGTAGGAATCGCCCGCAAGCCCACCGCCAATAAACTGGAAGTGGAAGGTACTGCCTCGAAGACCGCCGCCGGCAGTTGGCTCGCCAACTCGGACGCGCGCATCAAGACCGATGTGCGAACCGTAACCGGCGCACTCGATAAACTATCACAGGTGCGCCTGGTGGAGTTTCACTACACCGACGAGTACCGCGCGAAACATCCCAGTCTGAAGGATCGCAGATACCTGAACGTCGTCGCGCAGGAGTTCCAAAAGGTTTTCCCGGAGGACGTCCAGTCGAGTGGCGAAAAGCTCCCTGAGGGCGATGCGATTCTGCAGGTGGACACCTATCCGTTGACGATCTATTCGGCAGCCGCGATCCAGGAGTTAAAGCAAAAGTTGGAGAAGAAGGACACGAAGATCGCGGAGTTGGAAGCTCGGTTGGAAAAGCTGGAACGGCTTCTGGACGAAGCCTGCGGAGGTGCGAAGTGAAAAAGCTGCTCGGGGTGGGGTGGCTACTCGGGGTGTTCGCTCTCAACTCTCAACTCTCAACCGCCTCCGCCCAATACAGCATTGATTGGTTCACGGTTGATGGCGGCGGTGGCACGAGCACCGGGGGCGTTTATTCCGTGACCGGTACCATCGGCCAGCCGGACGCCACTCCGCAGCCGATGGCCAGCGGCAATTACCCGCTGGCGGGTGGATTCTGGAGTTTGCTGTCAATGGTCCAGACCCCCGGAGCGCCGCTCTTGACGATCACACTTACAACGACCAACACCGCCATCATTTCATGGCCCTCGCCTTCGCCAGGTTTTGCCTTGCAACAGAATGCTGACCTTAACCTCACCAACTGGGTCGCTGCTCCGCAAACGGTGAACGACGACGGCACGACCAGGTTCATCATCGTAGCTCCGCCCACTGGCAATCGCTTTTACCGCTTGTTCAAACCGTAACGCCCCGCACGCACCAACCGGATATGAAAACCCTTTCAACAATTCTCGTCCTGAGCCTGGCCGCCATTTCCAGGCTTTGCGCTCAACTCGTCAACGACGGCGCGACCAACGTTCTCAGCAACATCACCAACAACACCGCAAACATCACCATCGGGACTAATGGCTCGTTCACGCTGCTCGTGCTCTCCAACAACACGCTGCTCAACAACACGGTCACCGCCGTGATCGGCCGTAATGCGTCCGCTCAATCCAATGAAGTCCACATTACCGGCGCTACCGCGCGGTGGAACATTGGCGCGTTTGGGAGTTTGTTTGTGGGCAGCAACGGTCCGTCCAGCCGGCTCACCGTCAGCGATGGCGGGACGCTGCAGGGCTTCTTTTTCGGCAATGTCGGCCAGGGCTTGTCCAGCAGCAATAACTCCGTCTTCGTCACCGATCCGGGCTCGGTATTTTCCGGTGGCCTGCTGTTGCTGGGTGGTGGTGGTGGTCATCAACTCACGGTGAGCAATGGCGCGACCGCATGGATCGGCGGCACAACGGTCGGCTTGGGCGCCTCATCCAATAATCTCGTGACGATCATCGGCGCGGGCTCCCTGTTGACAAATGATACCGGCTTGACTCTCGCGTCCTCCGGCAATCGCGTGATGGTGAGTGCGGGCGGAGCGCTGGCGAATATCAACAGCACCCTGGGCGTGGATTCCAGCTCCAGTCACAACACCGTTTTGCTGACGGACAGCGGCTCGGGCTGGACTAATTCGGGTTACCTCCGCATCGGAGACAGCGGCATCGGCAATCAGGTGATCGTCAGCAACGGCGCGGTGATTTATGTTGGGAACAATGCGTTTGTTGGTTTTGGCAGCACGGGGTACTCAAACTCATTGATCTTGACCGATCCGGACACGCGCTTTCTCAGAGGCCTTAACACCGGCCTCACCATTGGCAGCAACAGCCCGTTTAATCAATTGGTGATCAGTAACGGCGCTTTCGTCTCGAGCGTGAGCGGCATGCTCGGGCTGAACGCCGGAGGCTCGAACAATACTGCGATGGTGACGGGGCCGGGTTCGGTCTGGACCAACGAGCAGGACTGTTATGTGGGCAATCTCGCTGCCGGGAATCGGCTTGTCCTGAGCAACGGCGCCGCGATGTATGCCGGACGTAACAGCGGGATCGGAATCGAGAGTGGCGCGCGGGCGAACTCGGTCGTGGTTACAGATGCCGACACTCGCTGGCTGATTACCTCCAATCTGTATGTGGGGAGCAATGGCCCGTTTAACCGGCTCACGGTAACAAACGGTGCGCGTGTGGAAAATGGATTGGGGGTGATTGGCGCTCGAATCTCCTGCAACAGCAACGAAGTGGTGGTGACCGGGGCCGGCTCCATCTGGACCAATTCCGATTGGCTCTACGTCGGCAGGAATGGAGCCTTCAACCGACTGGTGGTCACCAATGGGGGTCACGTGCAAAGCTTCGGCGGTTGGATCGGGGAGTATGTCAGTTTCGTCGGCCCCACCAATGCCGACAACAACGAAGTGATTGTCACCGGGACGGGATCGCTTTGGCAGCTTGGTTTCGGGTCCCTTTTCGTCGGCGATGCGAGAAATACCGGCAACCGGCTGGTGGTGAGCAATGGCGCGTCAATGCTTAACAGCATTTGCTACATTGGCTTTCAGTCCACCAACAATTTCGTTTTGGTCACCGGCCCGGGGTCAACGTGGAGCAACAGCAACTTCATAGCTCTGGGTCAAGGAGGCGGCGGTAACCGGTTGCTCGTGACCAATGGCGGCTTGGTGTTTGCCAACTCTTTCGAGTGTGGCTTCGGCGGCACTGCTGGCAACAACCTGTTGCGGGTGGATGACGGGGTGCTCCGGACGGCGGCGCATCCGGCTACCGGGAGGTTTGACGTCCACGTTGCGACCACGATGCTCAACTCGGGTTTGGCGGATATCGGCTTGCTACTCCTGACCAATAGCCAGGGTCGGTTCGAATTCAATGGCGGCACGCTCATAACGCGCAGCGCAACCATCAACAACGGCGTTCCGTTTACAGTCGGCCGCGGCGGAGCCGTGCCGGCGATCTGGGACGTCCGCTCGAATTCGATCAATCACGTTCTGGCAGGCCGCTTGATCGTCGGCAGCAACGCGTCTTTCAATCAAGTCTTCATCACCAACGGCGCCACCCTCACGAGCGGTGAATACACGTTTCTCGCGTTTAGTTCCGGCAGCAACAACGCAGTCACTGTCAGTGGACCAGGCTCGACGTTCGATTCATCTTCCGGCTTCTTTATTGGTGCGGATGGCAATGCCAATCGGATGCTGATCAGCAACGGTGGCAAAGCCATTGCCAGTGTTGGAAACTCAGGAACTTTTATTGGCCGCAGCACCGGCACCCGAAGCAACCTGGTTGTCGTCACCGATCCGGATTCGCGCTGGTCGGTCAATGACATCCTCTATGTTGGCGGTGGGGGGAATGCGAACCTGTTGGTGGTCAGCAATGGCGCGACCATGGACAGCCTGGTCGGTTACGTGGGAAGCGCAACGAGCGGAAGCAACAACCTGGCGATCATCACCGGCGCAAATTCGTCCTGGAGCAATCGATCGGAATTTTACGTCGGCTCCAGCGGCAGCGGCAATCGTCTCGTCGTCAGCGAGGGCGGGACGTTGATCAGCAGCAATGCCTTTCTTGCGATGGACTTGAGCAGCCGCAGCAATTCGGTGCTGGTGACCGGTGCCGGCTCACGCTGGAACAGTCGCGCTGATTTAGCCGTGGGTTACGATGGCACGGATAACCAATTGGTCGTTAGCAATGGTGCCGTGGTGTCGGTTTTTCGCAACCTGTTTCTCGGTCTGAACCCGACGACGTCCTCCGGAAACCGCATCGTCGTGGACGGTGGCACCTTGGTCGTTACAAACACGGGTGTCACCGGATTGCTGGAGATCAAGCGCGGCACAAACGTGCTGAACGCGGGATTGATCGAGACGGACATTCTTCGGATGACCAACGCCCAGAGCACAATGGAATTCAACGGCGGCACGCTCTCAGTGAAGAGCAGTCGGGTGAGTATTGGCAACCCGTTGATCATCGGCGACGGCACGAACCCCGCGACGTTCTTCCTGGCCGGCAATGGCACGCACGATTTTGGTGGAACGCTGGGCTTGATCCTGACCAACAACGCCACGCTCAGTGGTAATGGCACAGTGCTGGCGCAACTTCAGGTGCGCACGGGCGCGAAGCTCGCGCCCGGCGCTCCCCTCGGAAAAATCAACCTCAGTTCGTCCCCGTTCATTTTCGGCAGTATCGAGATGGAAATCAGTAAGAACGGCGCGACGCTCACGAACGATCAGATTCAACTGAACAACAACGGCGCGCTCACCTACAGCGGCGCACTAATTGTTACCAACCTCGGTCCATCTGTGTTGCTGCCTGGCGATCGCTTTCAGCTTTTCATTGCCGGTTCTTATTCGGGCACGTTCGCTTCCCTCACGCTGCCGTCCTTGCCGGCGACGTTGAGTTGGACCAACAAACTTTCAGTAGATGGTTCGATTGAGGTGGTCGAGGGTCTGACGCGGCCCTTCGGCGTGGATGTTTCCCATTTTCAAAATGAAAGCGGCATTCCGCAGGCGTCCTGGGACCAGATGTATGCGGACGGAAAACAATTCGTGTTCGTCAAAGCCACGGAAGGACTCACCGGACCGCATGATCCGACCATGGCCCTCAACGTCCAGCGGGCTTCCACGGCCGGCTTGCTCGTGGGGGTGTATCACTACGCGCATCCCGAGAATCGTCCGACCACGAACGGCGCGATTCTCGAAGCCAGCAACATGGTGGTGTACGCCGGCAGCGCCATCGGGCCGGGGCGGTTGCGCCCGGTGATCGACCTCGAAGGCAGCGCGGCAACGTTGAGCACGGCGGCCTTAACGGATTGGGTGATTGCGTTCAGCAATGAAATCATCGCCCGTCGCGGGCCGGGTGCGGCCCCGATTATTTATTGCAACCAGACCTTCGCCAATAATGAACTCGACAATCGTGTCGCGGGCTACGATCTCTGGCTGCGCACGGTGGGCAGCGGCGCCGATCCGGCGGTGGATGATCCGCCCGGAGCCGGTTTCGCGGACGCGACCGGTGTGTTCGACAACTGGTCCTTCTGGCAATACAGCGCCAGCGGCAGTTCCGGTGGTATCAGCCCGCTGGACCTTGATGTGTGTCACGAGGAGTACAAACCGCTTGCGTCCTTCCTCATCACCAACGTGCCGCTGACTCCCATTCAGTTGACCGGTCTCAGCCTCACGGCGAACGGCGCGTTCCAATTCAGTTTCACCAACGCGCCCGGCGCCTGGTTCACGGTTTTGGCCACCACGAATGTTGCCACGCCTTTGAGCAATTGGACGGTGCTGGGGCCAACGACCGAAACAGCACCCGGCCAGTTCCAATTCAGCGACGCGCAAATCACCAATCATTCGCAGCGCTATTACCGTGTGCAATCGCCATGAGCCCGGCGATCCGGCAAAAGAACTCCCCTAAAACACAAAAAGAAAACTCCTATGAACATTCACACTCGAAAACATCCCAAGACCTGGCTTGTGCCGGCGACCTTGCTCCTGATCCTGTCCAGCGTCTTTGCGCTCGCGACAATTGTTAGGAACACCATTGACCCCCATCGGCATCGTCGCCGACAAGGGGCGCAAAGTGATGGTCACTGGGCCCATCGCGGTCACCGAAGGCGAACGAACCGAACTGCGAGTGACTGTGGCACGGCGTTCCACCGACGCAATCGCCGAAGGAACGATCTTCTTCACCGGCACCGGCCAGACGAATCAATGGGAAGTCACCGCAAAGGCGGAAGGTGCGGGCGGCGTTTGAAGCTGGACCGGCCACTGTGGTCGGACTTGCTCGAAGCTCGCTCCAAGGCCCGGCCACGGATGCACATCAATGCTGGTGAACGTCACGCTGTTCAGTGAATAAAGCATATTCAATAGAGTCGGCTCCCGGTTTAAATCACTTGCTGCAAGAGTCCTTGGATAAAACGTCTTCTCCTTGTATGAATCCACGAATCCTCCCCCTCTTCTCCGCCTTCGCCGTCCTGTTTGGGAATTTCGTGTCCTTGCGTGCTCAGGTGGTGGCGGATGGCGCGACCAATACGCTGAGTAACACTACGAACAGCTTCGCCAGCGTCACTGTCGGCACGAACGGGTCGTTCACTTTGCTGACGCTTTCCAACAACGCGCTCCTGACGAACTCCGGCAACGGCACCATCGGACTCAATGCCACCGCCAAATCCAACGAAGTGCGGCTCGTCGGTCCGACGGCGAGTTGGCGCATGGGCGGCTCGCTCATCGTCGGCAGCAACGGCGCGTTCAGCCGCCTCGTTATCAGCAATGGCGCGGTGCTGGAGGATTTCGACGGCAACCTCGGCTTCCGCAATGCCAGCAGCAATAATTCGGCGCTGGTCACCGGACCTGGCTCGCTGTGGACCAACCGCAACTCCTTCTTCATGTCCGGCGGGTTTCTGGTTGCCAGCCCAAGCAATCGGCTGGTCGTGAGCGACAGCGGCGCGCTGGTTTCCGGCGGGACGGTGACCGTGGGCGGTTTTGGCAATCAGGTGCTCATTACCGGCGCGGGTTCGCGGTGGGTAAATCAATCCGATTTTAATTTTGCCGGCACGGGAAACCGGTTGGAACTCCGCGAGGGCGCCGCTCTGTTGGTATCCAGCAATTCAATCCTCGGCGATTTACTCGCTTCGTTTGACACCAACTCGGTATTACTGGCGGACGTCGGCACGGCCTGGACCAACAGCGGAGACGTCACCATCGGATTCAGTCGCACCCCGACTTTTCTGACGGCGAGCAACGGCGCGTCGATGTTTGTCGGTGGCCGGGTCTCACTCGGCGCTCTTAGCGGAGCCAATTTCAACAGCCTCTCCATTAACGATCCGGGAACGAGCTTGACGGTTGGTTCGGGTCTTTTTGTTGGGAGCGGGTCATCGGCGAACGTGCTGGCGATTAACAATGGAGGGCTCGTGGTGAGCAGTAATGGAATCGTGGGGGCAAGCCTCGGCGCCAGCGCCAACCTGGCGCGGGTCTCCGGCCCGGGCTCGGTCTGGAGCAATCGTAATGACCTCATTGTCGGCGACGCGGACCGCGACAACCGGCTGGTCATCAGTGACGGTGCAATGGTGCACGCCGGTGGCATTGGCAGTCTCGGGCTACAGGTTAACTCCCGTTCAAACTCCGTCATCGTCACCGACCCTGGCTCACGCTTGCTGACGGCGGGGAATCTTTATGTCGGCAGCAATAGCGCGCTGAACGCACTCGTCATAAGCAACGGCGGGCGGGTGGACAGTGGTTTTTCGTATCTCGGCTTCAATGCTTCGAGCAGCAACAATGAGGCGCTTGTAACGGGCACGGGGTCAATCTGGAGTGCCTCGGCAAATCTTGACGTTGGAAACGCCGGGGGCGGGAATCGGCTGGTGGTCAGCAATGGCGGGCGGATGCGCAATACTTCAGCCCGCATTGGCGGATTTGGAAGCAGTAACAATTTGGTTTTGATCACCGGCCCGGATTCGTCCTGGACCAACCTGGCCGGGCTTATTGTGGGGACGACTGAAGGTGGAAATCGCCTGGTGGTCAGCAACGCGGGACTCGTCTCCGCCCGGGGCATCACGGTTGGCTTCGGCGGGTCTGCCGCCAACAACCGCATCGTGGTGGACGGCGGCTCGTTGCTGGCCCGCGACGTGGTTCCGGTTGCCTTGGAGGTCCGCCGCGGCACCAATGTCTTCAATGCCGGACTGATTGACGCGGACCTGTTACTGATGACCAATGCCCTGGGCAAATTCGAGTTCAACGGCGGCACCCTGGTCACGCGCGGGGCGGTCATTGGCAACGGCGCAAATTTCGTCGTGGGCACAAGTGGCAGCACGCCGGCCATCTGGGATGTGCGCGCCGGTCTGACCAATACCTTCGTCGGCGGAGACCTCATCGTTGGCAGCAACGCATCGTTCAATCAATTGATTCTCACCAATGGCGCTCTGCTGACCAATTCGGGCCTTTCCGCCTATGGCATCCTGGGCTGGCAATTCGGGGCCAATTCCAATAACGCCCTCATTGTCGGCAGCGACTCGCGCTGGTTTCTGGAGGACGGACTCATCGTTGGCACCTTCGGTTCCGGTAACCGCGTAGTGGTGAGCAACGGCGCGTCCCTTCTCACCGGCAGTTCCAGTGTCATCGGCAATGAATTGATTTCCTCCAATAATGAAGTGGTCGTGACCGGGCCCGGATCGTCCTGGAGCAGTGGCGTCGGCCAGATGTTTGTCGGCGGTGGGGGCCGCAATAATCGGCTGGTGGTGAGCGATGGAGCGCAAGTCGTCAGCTTTCTCGGACGTATCGGCGATGCTTTCCCGGATACCACCAACAACCTTGCGCTGGTGACCGGTTCGGGATCGTCGTGGAGCAACACCACCGACTTGTATGTGGGAAATGTCGGCGCGCGAAACTGGCTGGTCGTCAGCAACGGCGGCACGGTGGCGGCCGGCAGCGTCGTCTATCTGGGACTCGCCGCCACCTCCACCAACAATCGCGCGGTGGTGGACGGCGGCACGTTGCGGGTGACCAACGCGGCAGTGACGGGTCTGCTTGACGTGCGGCGCGGCACCAACGTCATCAACGCGGGATTGGTGGAGGTTGACGTGCTTCGAATCACCAACACGTTGGGCCAGCTCGAACTCAACGGCGGCCAGGTCTCAGCAAAAAGCAGCCGCATCAACAATGGCGTCGGGCTGCGAATCGGCGACGGTACCAGCCCGGCGACCTTCGAGCTGGCGGGGAATGGTTATCATTTCTTTGACACCGTGATCGTGTTTGCCAACGGCACGCTCACGGGAAATGGAACGATTGGAGCCCCGGCCGCCAATGCCCTCGCGGTATTGGATGGCGGCACGCTCAGTCCGGGAGCGTCCATCGGGAGAATGGTTTTCACCAACAATCTCCTCCTCTTCGGCAAGCTCATCATGGAAATCAGCAAGACGGGCGCAGCGTTGACCAACGACCAGGTTCAAGCGCTGGGCGGTCTCTCTTACGGGGGTGAGCTGATCGTTACCAACCTCGGCCCGATGCCGCTTTCAAACGGTGACAAATTCCATTTGTTTGCCTCGCCGGCCGCAGGCTCGTTCCAGTCCCTCACGCTGCCGCCGCTGCCCGCCCCGCTGAGTTGGACCAACAAACTCGAGGTGGACGGTTCGATCGAAGTCATCGCGCCGCCGGCGATTCTCATGTCCAGCGGCACTTACACGCAGAGTTTTGATTCCCTCGCGCTCAGCGGCGGCGGATCGAATCCGTGGCGGGACAACGTCACGTTGCGCGGCTGGTATGCGGCCAAAACGGTCGTGCCCAATTCCATTACCAATTACCGGGCCTCCGACGGGAGCGACAATGCCGGGGCGCTTTACAGTTTCGGCTCGCTTGGCAGCAGTGAGCGCGCGCTGGGCTCCATTGGCTCCGGCGGCGTTGGCGACCTCAGCTACGGCCTGGGCTTCCTTAATGACCTCAACGTCACCGTGAGCAACTTCTTCGTGACCTTCACCGGCGAGCAATGGCGCTGCAGCAGCTCGCTCAATTCCAACACGCTTACCTTCTGGTATCGCGTCACCGCCGCGCCCATCACCGATCCCGAGCCCGGTACCACCAATAACTGGACGCCCGTGACCGCGCTCGACTTCATCAGCCCCACGGTGCTGGCCACGGGCGCTCCCCTGGATGGCAATCAATCCACCAACCGGCAATTCTTCAGCGGCGTGTTGATTCCCGGGCTCGCCGTCCCGCCCGGGCAATCCGTCTTCTTCCGCTGGCGCGACCTGGACGACATCGGCACCGACCAGGGCATGGCGTTGGATGATCTTATCGTCGCTTTTTCGCCGCTCGGTCCGCAGCTCACGGCAATTGTGGTCAATCCCACCAACCACTTCGTCCTCCTCACCGGGCGGGGAGAATCGAACGTGACTTACGCCATCGAAGCGGCGACGAATCTCACGCCGCCCATCTTCTGGCAACGCATCGACACGAACGCGGCCGACCCGGCCGGCATTTTCCAACTCACCGACACGAATGCGCCAACGTTCCCGATGCGCTTTTATCGGGCCACATTCCCGTAGTCTTTCATCCGGACCAAACAACCCAATAACAGAAAGTAACTCCTATGAACACTCAAAAACATTTCAAGAGCTGGCTCGTGCCGGCAACCCTGCTCGCGATTCTTGCCAGCATCTTCGTTGTCCGGACAGCCTTTGCGAGGATCACTGTCAACACCATCGACCCCATCGGCATCGTCGCCGACAAAGGGCGCAAAGTGATAGTCACTGGGCCCATCGCTGTCACCGAAGGCGAACGGACCGAACTGCGAGTGACTGTGACACAGCGCTCCACCGGCGCGCTCGCTGAAGCCGTCATCTTCTTCACGGGCGCCGGCCAGACCAACCAATGGGAAGTCACCGTGAAGGCGGAAGGCCGGGCGGCGTTTGAAGCTGGACCGGCCACTGTGGTCGGACTGGCCCGCAGCTCAGTGCAAGGCCAGGCGACTGACGCACATCAATGGCTGGTGAACGTCACGCTGCTCAGCGAGTAGAACGATTCGTAACAAAAGGAAATCCCATGAACAATCAGACTCAAAAGCATTTCAAGCCTTGGCCGGAAAAGGAGCGCGGCTGTGTCGAAGACCAGCCGCAGCGTGTGAAGCGATTCGCAAGGTGGTGGAGCACGCGGCTCTGCTGCGGCTGGTCGCGGACGACACAGCCGCGCTCCGGGATTTTGGGACACGCACTTAAGACCAAACTGCTCCCGGTTTAAATCGCCTCTTGCAAGACCCTGGATAAAACGTCTTCTCCTGTATGAACCCACGAATCCTCCCCCTCCTGTCTGCTTTCGCCTTCCTGTTTGGAGATTTTGCGTCCTCGCGTGCGCAGGTTGTGGCCGATGGCGCGACGAATACGCTGAGTAACACCACGAACAATTTTGCCAGCGTGACCGTCGGTACGAACGGGTCGTTCACTTTGCTGACGCTTTCCAACAACGCGCTCCTGACGAACTCGGGCAACGGTACCATTGGACTCAACATCACCGCCAAATCGAATGAAGTGCGGCTCATCGGCCCAACCGCGCGATGGCGCATGGGCAACAACTTCTTTGTCGGCAGCAACGGTGCGTTTAGTCGCCTAATCATCAGCAATGGCGCGTTGGTCGAGAACTTTAATGGTGTGCTGGGGAACGTGGTGAGCAGCAGTAACAACGGGGTGCTGGTCACCGGCGCGGGCACGACGTGGAGCAATCGTGGCGACCTCGCGATCGGTTTTTCCGGTCGCGATAATCAGTTGCTCGTCAGCAACGGCGGCTTTGTCTTCAACCGCTTTGGCTACCTGGGCCAGCAACCCGGCGGCAGCAACAACGTCGCGCGCGTGATCGGCAGTGGCTCGGTATGGAGCAACCAGTTTTATCTCACCGTCGGCGGCAACGACCGGAGCAACCGACTGATCGTCGAGGCCGGCGGGCTGGTGACTTGCTCGGACGGGTTTGTCAGCGCTTCGAGCAGTTCCGGCAACAACGAGGTGCTGGTGACCGGGCCGGGCTCGCTATGGAGCAATCGATTTTTTCTGTTCATGGGCGACGTTGCGGGCCGCAACCGGCTCGTGGTGAGCAACGGCGCGACCGTGTGGAGCGGGGGCAGCGTCCTGGGTACGCTTTCGCTGGCACTAAGCAATCAGGTGATTGTGACCGGACCGGGCTCCGTGTGGACCAATGAATCCTCCTTGTCGCTGGCGGAAGGCAGCCCGGGCAATCGCGTGGAGGTGAGCAATGGCGGGCGACTGGAGTGTGTGGACGGTCTCCTGGGCCAGACGCTGGCGGCGAACAGCAATGCGGTGCTTTTGACGGGGAATGGTTCGGCCTGGAACAATCGTGCCAGCCTGATTGTGGGGAATAGCGGCAGTGGGAACACATTGAGCGCCAGCAACGGCGCGATCATTACCGCGAGCAATCTAACCATCGGGGTGACCGCCAACGCAGCCGGTAATCAGGTTGCGATTGACGGCGGCGCGTTGCGCGTGACCAATGCGACGGGAACGGGTGTGCTCGATGTGCGGCGCGGTGCGGTGTCGCTTCGCGCGGGATCGGTGGAGGCGGACCGGTTGTTGATTACGAATGCGGCGGGAGCTTTCCAGCTTGCCGGCGGAACGCTCATCACTCGCGGCGCCGCCATCAGCAACATCGGTGGGTTTAGTATCAGCGGCTCAACGACGAACCCTGCGGTTTGGGAGGTGCGTGCGGGATCTGCCCATGCACTGGCGGTGACGCTCTCCGTGGGAAGCAGCCTTTCGTTCAATCAGATGTTGATTACCAACGGGGGAACGTTGACCAGCGGTGACGCTTACATTGGAAGCAACGCCGGCAGCAGATCCAACCTGGCGCTGCTCTCGGGCGTTGGCTCAAAGTGGACGGCGGCAAATTTGGATGTTGGCAATGGTGGCACGTTCAATCGGCTCATCATCAACAACGGCGCCGTGGTCGAAGCTTTCAATGGCGCACTGGGCCAAAACTCCGGCAGCAGCAACAATCTTGCGGTGGTGACCGGACCGGGGAGTTTGTGGACGAACCGCAACGAAATGTACGTGGGCTACCAGGGCGGCGGCAATCAACTGGTGATCAGCAACGGCGGGACTGTGTTCGCGCAAGCGACGCGGTTTCTCGGGCATAACAGCGGCGACATTTCCGACAACATTGCGATCGTGACGGGTCCCGGCTCCCGTTGGATCGGTCCCGGCAATATTGAAGTCGGCGGCCCGGCCGCGTTTTGCCAGTTGCTGGTGACCGGCGGTGGCCTGGTGCAGAACAACTCGGGCCTCATCGGCAGTGGCAATACCGCCAACAACAATCTCGCGATGATCGCGGGAGCCGGGTCGGTATGGAGCAACGCAATGGAGCTTCGCGTTGGAAGCAGCGGCGCGTTCAACTCGCTGATCATCAGCAACGGCGCGTTGGTGCGGAACGACGTCGGTTACCTTGGCTTCAATCTCAACGCCAGCAACAACCTCGCGGTCGTCACGGGGGCGGGCTCGGTGTGGAGCAACGCGAGCTCGCTTTTAGTTGGCAGTTCCAGCGCAAGTAATCAACTGGTCGTGACTGACCACGCGGCCGTCTTTGGATACGAAGGCTTGATCGGCTATACACCATCCAGCAGCAATAATGTGGCGGTGGTGACCGGTGCGGGCTCAGTGTGGAGCAACGCAGTTGACCTGTTCGTGGGCAATGACGGTCCCGGAAACCACTTGGTCGTTTCCGACGGCGGGATGGTGCGGGGGCCATTTGGCACCGTCGGCCTCAACCCGTCCAGTAGCAACAACGAGGCACTGGTGACCGGTTCGGCCTCAGTCTGGAGCAACGCGGTCTCGCTTTCCGTCGGCAATTCCGGACCCGCGAACCGCCTCATCGTGACCAACAGGGGAACCGTGCTCGCCGGTAATTTGATTTCGCTCGGAGCGTTTGATTCCTCGTCGAACAACCGTGTGGTGGTGCATGGCGGCAATTTGTTCGTTACCAACTCGGCCGGCACCGGCGCCTTGGACGTGCGACGCGGCACGAACGTGTTCAACGCGGGCCTGATCGAGGTGGATGTGCTGCGGATGACGAATGTGCTCGGCAAGTTCGAGTTCAATGGTGGCACGCTCATTACGCGGGGCGCGCTCATCACGAACAACAACGGCTTCAACGTGGGAAGCTTCGGTGGCAACTCCGGGGTGTGGGATGTGCGCACGGGCCCTGGCGCTCATGTGGTAGAGTCGGTTAATGTCGGCTACTTCTCCCCGTCCAACCAAATGCTCATTACCGGTGGCGCGACGATGACCAACAGCGGCGGCGGGTTCATCGGCCTCGGCAACGGAGCCGGCTTCAACACCGTGACGGTGGCTGGTGCCGGCTCGCGATGGTTGTTGGATTCCTATTTGTATGTCGGTTACTCGGATCAATTCAATCGCCTCGTCGTGACCAATGGCGGGTTTGTTGCCGCAGGTGCGACCATTGTCGGGGGCGAAGACAATCCCACGAAGTCCGAACTGATTGTCTCGGGCATCGGCTCGATCTACAGCAACGCGGCAAACTCGCTGCTGCAAATTGGATCGGACGGTGCCACCAACCGGGTGCGTATCGAGAACGGTGGTTTGTTGCAGGCGAATGTTCGCGTGGGCTTCGGCGTCCCATCCCCCGGTAACGCGCTTCTCGTGAGCGGCCCGGGCTCACGCGTCCAGACGCTTACGAATCTTTACCCATTGACCGTGGGATTGAACGGCGCGGCCAGTCGTCTCGAAATCCGCGATGGCGCGGTGGTTTCGGATTTCGGCGGCACGCTCGGCTCGGGATCAAGCGGCAGCAATAACCTGGCGCTCGTGACGGGTGTGGGTTCGCTGTGGACGAATCATGGTGAGTTGCGCATCGGCCAGAACGGCGGTGGCAATCAATTGGTCGTAAGCAATGGCGGAACGGTATTCACCTTTTCGAGCAAGGCGCTGGGCCACTTCGATGGTTCGCTCTCGAACACGGCCATCATTACTGATCCCGGCTCAGCATGGCTCGGTGACGAGAGCCTTTACGTTGGAGGCGACGGCTCCTTCAATCGCCTTTTTGTGCGTAATGGAGGACGAGTGGCCAGCGGGATTGGTACCCTCGGTGGGCTTGCTGCCGCTGACGGCAACCAGGCGTTAGTGACGGACGCGGGCTCATCCTGGACGAATCAACTTGACCTGAATGTGGGCGAAGGCGGGAGCGGGAATCGCCTGACGATCAGCAACGCCGCCACCCTCGCGAGCTTGAGCCACGCATTTATTGGACGCAATTTCACCGCCGCGTCGAATTCCGTCACCGTGACCAGTCCCGGCTCGCGCTGGCTCATCAGTTCAAATCTCTTTGTGGGAAGCAACGGTCCTGCCGCCAGTCTCATCGTTCTCAACGGCGGGCGCGTTGAGAATGCATTCGCCACCCTCGGCGGTAGCCTTTCCAGCAGCAACAACGGGGCGTTGATCTCGGGCGCGGGTTCAATCTGGACCAACCGCAACAACGTTGTTGTCGGTGGATTGGGCCGGGGCAATTCGCTGGTGGTCAGCAACGGCGCGCGAGTTGAGAGTGATTTCGCGGTCCTCGCCGATGGCCTCAGTAGCAGCAACAACAAGGTGTTGGTCTCTGGCTCCGGTTCAATCTGGACCAACCGCAATGAGTTTAACGTTGGTGGATTAGGCCCGGCTAACCAACTCGTGGTTGCCAACGGCGGGAGGGTGGATTGCAACCATGCGACCGTGGGCCTCAACACGTCCGCAAGCAACAATCTGGCGGTCGTCACTGACCCCGGGTCGTTCTGTCGGGTTAATATCTCGCTTAACATCGGCCGCTCCAGCGGCGGCAACCGGCTCGTGGTCAGCAATGGGGCATCGTTTTTCGACGACGAAGCGAGCATTGGTTTGTTCAGCGCCCACAACGAGGCGTTGGTCACCGGGCCGGGCACCACCTGGACGAACCGGGTCGGGCTTTCGGTCGGCCAGTTGCTCGGGCACAATCAGCTCGAGATCTCGGACGGAGCGCTTGTTCTTGCGGGAAATGTTTTCGTCAGTTCTCACCCGAACTCCACCAACAACCGCGTGGTGGTTCAGGGAGGAACGTTGCTGGTGACCAACACCACCGGTGGCGCCGGCGCGCTCGATGTTCGACGCGGCACGAACGTGTTCAACGCCGGATTGATTGACGTCACCCGATTGTTTGTGACCAACACGCTCGGTCAGTTCGAGTTCAACGGCGGCCAACTCGCATGCCGCGAAACGGTAATTGCCAACGGCCGACCCTTTGCCATTGGTGACGGATTTAGAGCCGCGACCTACGAGTTGCGGGGCGGGTTGCACAGTTTCGCTAACAGTCTCGCCATTGCCAGCAACGCGTCTTTGATTGGCAACGGCACGATCACGGGAAACCTCACGGTCAGTTCAGGCGGCGAACTTCGTCCCGGGACCTCCATCGGGAATTTCATCCTGAGCAATTCGCCCGTTCTTTTGGGAACGACAATCATGGAAATTCGCAATGACAACGGGACGGCCAGTCACGATCGCGTTCAGGTGGCTGCGCCGCTGACTTATGGCGGCTCGCTTGTGGTGACCAATACCGGCTCAACTGCCCTCGCCCCTGGCAATCGATTCGCCCTGTTCAGCGCCAGCAGTTACTC